>CAYSUA010000271.1:0-8152 GCA_964433795.1 uncultured Desulfobacteraceae bacterium
TCAAGTCTCCGTTTGACCTTTGACCATTTTCCTGCTGTTTTTCTTATGTTCTGACACCCCCTTATCCTTCAAACCATCTCTCATTTGCACAGGTTTTTATCTAAGGAGCTGGTATTGATTTATCGATATTGTCTGAATTGTCAATATATGAATAACCGTACCCATATTGCTATCAGCTTTTGTGAGTGTATTTGGCATTTGAACTTCCTGGGAAATTCTCTAAAAAAGCAATAAATTATGTCCCCAAGATCAAATCAGTCAAGAATGAAGATTTATGGCATTTTCTTTCCAGACACGATTAAATAAGGAAAAAAAATTGCCTCCGATAATTTTTATACAATCTTCATCGGAGTATCTCCGCGCTAAGAGCCCTTCGGTAATTTTCGGAAATTGACTGATATGTGAAAAACCTTCTACATGCCTCTCTTCGAAAGGTGTGGTCAGTAATTTGGGGTATCGCGCCTGATCTTCGATAATAAAGTCTATTTTATTTTTGCCTTCAAATTTATCCGTACCGATTCCCACATGATCGACGCCAACAAGATTCACCACATAATCGACTTGGTCCAAAAAATCATTTAACGTGGGCCTTCTTCCGGCTTCTGACTTGCAAAATGCCGCATAGGGGGTAAGCCCGATGACTCCGCCTTTTTCTGCCACCATACGGATAAGATCGTCCGGCCGATTCCGCGGCACCGCCTTCAACGTATACGGATTTCCATGGGTGATGGCGACAGGCTCATCTGAGACTTCCACCGCATCCCGGCTGGTCTGATGCCCGACGTGAGAAAGATCTACCAGGATCCCCAATCGGTTCATCGCCCGGATCATCTTTGCACCCGTTGCCGTAAGACCCATATCTTTGGGCTCTAAGCATCCACAACCCAGCAAATTCGCCTCATTATAAGTGAGCTGAATAATTCGAACGCCCAGCTTGTAAAAAATCGGCAATAACGTAACATCGTTTCCCAAAGCATTTCCATTTTGAAACCCGAAAATAACGCCAAGCTTTCCCTCTTCTTTTGCTCTTTCTATATCCCGTGGCTTTTCAACCAGCATGAGCTTGTCCGGGTAGATCTCAAAGAGACGATAATAGCGCCTGATCTGGTTCAACACATGGTCAAATTCTTCACAAGGGTATTGATTCAAGGTGACGTTGGTTGCATGAATGCCGCCTTCTAAAATGTCTACAAAGGCAAAAGCGGACCCGCCCAACGCGTCAATGACCGCTGTTCTCTGATGAATGGCGTGCGCCCGATTCATGATGCCTCCCTCGGTTTTTTCAGCCATTATGAATTTCCCTGTCTATTGAAGAGAATAGGGGTCACCATTTGACCTTTATCCATTTTCCTGCTGCTTTTCTTATGTTCTGACCCCCGCTTTTCCCTTTGACTTTCTACCATATGATGCTTTTTCAAAAGACTCCTTCTGCAGAACGCCACTGCCGCATCTGTTTAAGAAACGGTTCAAAGTTCTGCGTTCTGCGTTTATAGAACTAATTATCATTTTTTTACTTTATGTTCCAATTGTGCTCGGGCTGAGGCAATAGCCTCCTTCAGTTTTTGCTGCAGGAGATCCCGGGGCGGCAATTCCGTCATATATTCCGCCACATGAATACCGGATTTGTCCAATTCCAGCAGTTCGATTTGCTCTTGTTTTTTTCCTGCACAAAGAATAATGCCCAGCGGAGGTTCTTCTTCAGGCCGGCGGTCAAACTTTTCCAACCAGCGAAGGTAAAGTTCCATTTGGCCCTTGTATTCCGCTTTAAAATCGCTGAGTTTGAGATCAATGACGATTAGGCGTTTCAATTTGCGGTTGAAAAAGAGCAGGTCGATATAAAAGTCGTCGGAATCGATCTGGATTCGTTTCTGACGGGCAATGAATGTAAAACCTGCCCCTAGTTCTAAGAGGAACTGCTCCAGTTCGCGCAATATGGCGTCCTCCAAGTCCTTTTCCAAATAGCGATCCCGAAGCCCCAGAAAATCGAGAAAATACGGATCCTTGAACACAAGGTCCGGCGTCAGTTTGTCCGCTTTGCGGAGCGAATCGATCTCGTGGCGAATGAGTTCCTCGGGCTTTTTGGAAATGGCTGTGCGTTCGTAAAGCATGGAACCGATGTTTTGACGAAGCGTGCGAACGCTCCAGCGTTCGACCCGGCACATTTCCGCATAGAAATCACGCTGCAGCGGTTTTTCAAGAGGTAAAAGCTCACGAAAATGCGACCAACTCAATTGTTGCGACAGTGTGGCAAGGATCTGCTTTCCATAATCCGCTCGGTCTCCACTAAGGATTTCCTGATGAATGCGTTTGCCTATCTTCCAGTAGAGTATGGTCAAGGCGGCGTTAATAGTGGCGGCAACCGCGCTTCTGGTTTCCTCGATCATGAGACGGATGTCGCCCAGCAAATCATTAGATGGTGTCTGTTGGGATTTTTGGATGCTTTTGGAAGCAGAGGTGCGACCAGCTGGTATGGTTTTCTTTCCTCTTTTTTTGGTACTCATGAATCGGAAACTCTCACTTTAGATCTTGGGAAAGGGGTCAAGCCCCTGTTAAATTGGCTTTGCATTTAACAGGGTAAATCTCGGGTACAGTGGTACAGAATCTAAGAGGGTCAGGGTTGGAAAAAGGGGTCAAATCTCCGTTTGACCTTTATCCATTTTCCAGCCGCATTTTTTATGTTCCTGCACCTTCTTTTCCCTTCGACCTCCTCCCGTATGTATCCATTGGGGGCAAACCTTGATTTGTTATTAAAACCCCGTTCAGTGTTTATCATCAACCATTAATCGTCCACCGTTATTCTTTAACCGCTTTTATCATGGAGATCATTTTTGTAAATATGATTTTCCAAAGACCGTCTTTCACGCTCCATCTCTAGACATAATTCATCCTCACTGGGTAGTTCCAAGCGGTAGCGACTGGCAAAAATTTGCCGGTTTGCTTCATCCAGCACATACTTTACCACAGCATCGTTCTTATCAGTGCAAAGGATCAGGCCGATTGTAGGATTGTCTGCGGTGGTACAAATCTCTCGGTCGTAATAGTTCACATACATCTGCATCTGGCCCAGGTCACCGTGGGTTAGCTTGCCGGTCTTTAGGTCTATGATCACATAGCACTGTAGTTTGGTGTGATAGAAAATCAGATCGGGGTAAAAGTGATCGCCGTCAAGGGTTAGTCGTTTCTGACGACCGACAAAAGCGAATCCAGTTCCCAGCTCAAGAAGAAATGACTGTAGGTGGTTGATCAACGCTGATTCAAGATCACTTTCCACCAATTGGTGGGATTCCGGCAAATCCAAAAACTCTAACACATAGGGATCTTTAATGGCTTCCACCGGGGATTCGATGGCCTGACCCTCATTGGCCAATTGTAGAATGCCTTCTTTGTCCCGACTTTTTGATAACCGCTCGAAAAGCAGGCTGTTGATCTGACGTTCGAGCTGGCGCTTATTCCATCTGTTTTTTGCAGCTTCAATTTCATAGAATGATCGGGCATGTTTGTTCTCAACCCTCATCAAAGCCCGATAATGAGACCAGCTCAAATCCGGATGAAAACAAGTCTCCGATTCACTACCCAGTGGGTAGCGTTTCTCTAAATTCTGATCATTCAATACGCTAATGCTCAATTCACTACCCGGCGGGTAGTGAATTTCAGAGCCCCTCTCCTGATAGGTAATATAAAATTGTCTGAAATTGCGTATGTTGGCCACAGAGAAGCCTTTACCATAACGTTCCGTCAGGCGACGGGAAAGATCTTCGATCACTCGCTTGCCATATTCCGCGCGGGCTTTACCTTGCTGCTCATCTTCAACAATCTCCCGACCGATCAACCAATAAGCGATTACCATCTGCGAGTTTACGGTTCGGACGATATTCAATCGGGCTTGTTCAAGAATTGACACAACTCTATCGAATAAAGAATCTGGGGTTTCTGTTGGTATATTATTGGAAGAGGTCATTTTTTCATGCTTTATTTATTGCTTCAAAAGGCTCCTTCTGCAAAAGGCCACTGCTGCATCTGCTTAAGAAACCGTTGAAAAGGGGTCAAGTCTCCGTTTGACCTTTGGCCATTTTCATGCTGTTTCTCTTATGTTCTGACACCCCCTTTTCCCTTTGCCTTCCTGCCATATGATGCCTGTTTCTCTGCTACTGCTGAAGATTTTGGCGCTCTGTTATTCAGAATCTTTACCTGGACCGATGCCCCGAGAACTCCTGCAACTTTGCGCAGCATGCTCAGCGAGTGCCCCTCATATGAGGGAGATTCCAGGCGGCTTATCTGTTGCTGGGAGGTACCGACGCGTTTTGCCAGTTCCTGCTGCGACATTCCATGAGATTTCCGGAGTGCCGTTAACTGCATCGCGACATCCCATGCCTCACCCGCCTTTTTAAAACGCTCTGCAAACCCGGGATCCCCGAGCTGTTTTTGAAGATATCGATCAAAATTGGTTTCTCGTGTCATTCCGAATATCTCTCCAACCAATCTTTCTTTCGTTCCACCGCCACCTTCCGATGCCGCTTTGGGATCGATTTCGCCTTGCTTCGAATTCCGTGTACGAGAATAATCCTGCGGCCCTTCATAAAGAAATAGATTACTCTGGTATTGAGTTTTCCGATATGCCGCATCTCGAACAAATCATTTCCTATGTCTTTTGACAGTGGCGGCCTGTGGTATCTCCTGTCTTTGAGTTTTGAAAGGCCTGCCAGCACAGCTGCAAAATCATCCGGATCGGTCCGCTTTAGCTCATCCAAGAAATCACGAACGGGACAATTACCTGCGTGCGATTCATAGAATTCTATACTGAATTTCATTCTCAATCAACATCAATATTGATGTAAAAGGCTTCTTCTACAAAAGGCCACAGCCGCTTCTTTCACACCGTTTATGTGATTAACGGGACGTTATTTACTAATTGCACCTATTTCACATTTTCATATCGATTCGATGATTCACAACAACGCATCTGCAAGTTCGGTAAAATCTGATACGGTCACATCCGGTTGAAAAGCGGTGTCCTCATAAGGAAGCCCGTACCGATCGACAAAAGCACCCCGAAACCCACACGCCCTGGCTCCGACCAGATCAAAAGAGTGGGCTGAGACCATCATACATTCTCCCACCTCGAGTCCGAGGTTCGCTGCTGCCCTTCTATAAACTCCGGGATGGGGCTTGAAAGCGCCGACCGTTTCTACCGAGATGATGTCATCAAAGTCGTACTGAATACGGTTATTTGCAAGATGATCAAGGAAATGAGGTTCGCCGTTCGATAGTGCCACCAGCCTGAATCGCTCTCGGAGACGATGGAGTGCGGGAACAACCTCCTGAAACGGGCTTAATTTTTGCCAGGCTCCCATAAATTCGGTTACTTCTTCCGAGGTATAGGTGACCTTATTTCGCTTCAATGTCCATACGAAACCGCGTCGTGCTGTCTCAAGATAGCCGCTGTGACCGAGCATCATGATGGTGTCCTGATATTGCTCGATACGCTGACGATAACGCCACTGCTCCCAAAAAAGCTCCGGAGAGGTATCCGATCCTTTTGATTTGAGAAAATCGCCTATATAGGGCGTGAGACTGCCACCTAAATCGAGCACTGTTCCGAAGAGGTCAAAGGTAAGGGCTTTTACTCGCGAGATTGTTTCCATTTTCCAAACCTCCTTTGTCAATCCGCCCGTGGCGGACAATGTTCAGGGTTCAGCGTTCACTGAGAAGTTGGGGGTCAAGTCTACATTTGACCTTTGACCATTTTCCAGCCGCATATCTTATGTAAAGCGGGACGACCTTAAATATTCAAATAACTCAAGTGCCCAGTTGGTAACTCCGTTCCTTTGCCATTTTCTCTCCTCACTGAACTGCAGAACTGACAGTGGATCTGAGGAACATTGTTTACCAATTGTGCCTATCCGCCTCACCCCGTTTTTGTCTCATGCCCTATCTTCATTTATATGCCGATCCAAATGGATGGCTTCAGCGGTTTCCGCTGATATTTCCCCCCGCTGCAATATCCCGAGTCGCACGGCCCGATCCACGATGATATCATTGTCCGTCTGATTGTATATTTTCCAAAGTTCCCTGGATTTTTTCTGGTGAAACTCGTGTATAAGTTGGTTCAGCTCGAAGCAGTCAATCTGCTTATTCTTCCACCTATCAAAACCCAGGTACAGGGCCTCAAGCGTGATTTCCAGTTCCCGCTCATAGGCTGTTGAAGCTAGCTCTCTCAATTCCCTTCGCACGGACTTTGGATATCGCATGCGTGATCACCGGGACGCTGCTAAGAAATTAAATATACAGTTACAGGGACACGGTTTACTTTTTAACCTATTTCTCCAAACTGATAATTTTGGATTCTAAATCCTTGAACCGCAGTATTTGCAGTATATTGCGTCAACGTCATGACCCTCGGCACTGCATTCCGGGCAAGCCTGGGTTGACACCTCTTTTTTATAAACCTTTGCCAATTCAGTGGTAACAATTCCGGTAGGTACCGCAATGATGCCATAACCGATGATCATAATAACGGCGGCTATGGTTTGGCCAAATCCGGTTTGAGGTGATATATCGCCGTAACCGACTGTGGTCAATGTGACAATGGCCCAGTAGATGCTGCGGGGAATGCTTGTGAATCCGCTTGCCCGGTCTTCGATGATGTACATAAGGGAACCGAACAACACCACCAGGGTGAGCACGGAGAACAAAAAAACGGTTATTTTCCGTCGGCTTGCCCGTAATGCCTGACTCAGCTGGCGGGCCTCGCCCAGGTATTGTACCAATTTCAAGACCCGAAAGATTCGCAGAACGCGTAAGATTCGAATGACTAAAAAATAATGGGTCCCCGGGAAAAGGACACTGAGATACGTGGGTAAAATCGCCAAAAGATCGACAACCCCGAAAAAACTGGTCGCATATCTCAAGGGTCGCCCCACACTGTACAGTCGTAACAAATATTCGATGGTAAAAATAATGGTAAAAAACCACTCACCGAGATACAGCATATTACCGTAGGACTGCCTGATACTGGAAACGCTGTCCAGCATGACCAGGACAACGCTGACCACAATTGAAAGGATCAACAAGATATCAAACAGTTTGCCGGCAGACGTATCCGCTTCAAAGATAATTTCATGAAGCCTTGCTCGGAATCGGCTTGGCAAACGACGTTCTTCCATAGGAATGTAGAGACTCTGTTTACGATTTAACTGAATATTTCAAACTGACAATTTTGCCGGCTATTTCTTAATCTCACTCTTCGATATCAATAGATCATTGAGGTCAAACCTTGATTTGTGATTAAAATCCCATTCATTGTTGTCCGTTGACCGCAAAGGATAATCGCTAAGACTTTTTCGACCTCCTCCTGTATGATGCCTGCTTTTCCTTTACGGTATAACCAATTCGTTTTTTCTTCGGTTTTTGATCAGGGCCAATTAATTCTTGAATCACCCTGAAAATCGCTTCGATTTTTTCATCATGATCCTTAAACTGTGCCTTTAGTTCAGAAAGTTTTTTAGCAAGGCCCGCATGGGATACGATCACCCTTCTGAGTTGAACAAACGCTCGCATTATGGCGATATTCAAATCAATTGCGCGTTCGCTCCGCAATACTGAAGACAGCATCGATACGCCTTGCTCGGTAAATGCCATCGGTGGATATTTCGAATGTTGTCCTCTTTTTAAGATCACATTTTGTGATCTTAAAGCATTTTGTTCCTCTTTTGTTAGTTCGAACATAAAATCAGGAGGGAATCGCCTTACGTTCCTTCGAACCGCTTGTTTCAACGTCCTAACTTCAACCCCATAAAGCTCGGCTATATCCCGGCCCAATAGTACCTTTTCACCTCGTATATAGTTGATTTTCCTTATGATTGATTCTATAGGAACGAGTTCGGTCATGCTGTCTGCTTTCCATTTAATTTAGAATTTTGTTCATACTACATGGGCGGTCATGTTTTCATGGTTTATCTATTGCTTCAAAAGGCTTCTTCTGCAAAAGGCCACTGCCGCATCTGCTTAAAAAACCGTTCAAAGTTCAGCGTTCTGCGTTTATAGAACTAATTATCATCTTTTACTTTATGTTCCAATTGTGCTCGGGCTGAGGCATTAAAAAGGGGTCACCCATTAAAGGGCAAGTCAAGAGAAAAAACACCTCTCCATTAAA
>CAYSUA010000272.1:0-2393 GCA_964433795.1 uncultured Desulfobacteraceae bacterium
CCTAATGCACTCAGACAGTCATACATCCGCGAATCGGCTCACCTTCAACGCCTATTCCATTCGGCAACTTGGCTTTTGTAGATAACAAGGTAATGGTATATAAGAGTAGAAATTCAGAGTATCATAATCCGTTGGAAAACAATCGGCATTTTCATTGAGGTCTCACGGTATATATGACACTCAGAAACAGTATTTTCGCAGATTATTTTTATCGAATTCTTGAGCGGGCCCT
Organism: uncultured Desulfobacteraceae bacterium; assembly: GCA_964433795.1. Classification (GTDB taxonomy): domain Bacteria; phylum Desulfobacterota; class Desulfobacteria; order Desulfobacterales; family SURF-15; genus DUZK01. Next base: position 233 of record CAYSUA010000272.1, read on the forward strand.
TATACCGAAACTATAGCATCCGTTAGTAAGACCGAATCGGTTTACGATTGCCTTTGATTGTCTCTTAAGTTGACAACAGGCTAAAATAATTATATAAATGCATGTGAAGTCGGAACAAGCATTTCAAGAAAAAGGAAGAATCGGGTGTCCGAGTTTCATATTAAGAAACCTTCCCCAATCAAGGTGGATCCCACAAAGGTTCACCCGAAACGATCAACCGGAAGGCCGGCATTTTTAAAGGACAGGCGAAAAAGCCGAAAAGATCGTCGAAGAAGCGTTCGGGAAGGTATTTTTGTTCATCTTTCCTATAAGGATGACCGAAGAAGCAGAAGAGACAGACGCAAACGAGGGGCCTAATCAACAACCGCTTCTCCAATCTCCATAGCTCCTGTTAAATCATAGGGTCAATTCTCATATCTCCATCATCGGTCGGCTATCCAACTGCAATAAGATGCCACCGTTGTTTTTAAGGTTTCCTGTCTTAGTTTGAGTTAATGGCAAATACTAGCTCACAGGGGGCGGGATTACTTCAGGATATCCCGCACTAAAGGAGGTTGAACCATGAAAGAGAAACGGAATTTGCATCTAAAGGTCCAGGAGTTGTGCGACTGTTACGCCACAACAGATCCGTTGAAAGAGATGTCGAATGTGAAAAACGATGCGGATAAAGATGAGGCTGCTTTGAAATGGATAACCCTTTCAGCGCTTCACGGCATTAACAGCAATGCCAAAAAAATTTCCATAACCCGATCAAAAAACGGAAATGTCGCGGTCAGTGCAACCTATCGGGAAGCCGAGCTTCCCTCCCCGGAACAGGAAGTCGGTGGGAACATTATTGAAGCCGTTCGGGATATCACCCACATTGAAGGAGACAAAGGGAAAATGCTACTGTCTATCGGTATCCGGGAGAGCAGTGTGGCTTTGATGGTTAAATTGAAATCAAAAGACGGTTTTGAACGCGTCACGTTGAAGTTTCCGGAATAGAACGGTGTTTAAGATGAGACGGATCGGGACCAAAGATTATCCGGTTCCGGCCCTATCTTTATAGAAACAGTTGTATGCATCGCTTCTTTACGTTAAGGCATTTTGTGATGCTAAGAAGACCCCCCGATGGATTCGACTGCCCGAAACGTTTTTCCCTTGATAAAGAGTTGATCATCCTGTTATTTCATTGACGCCATATTGTTTTGGGCATTCAGCCTTCAACTATCAGTGATGAATTTTTCCCGGCGAAACAGCATGTTCGTTTCGTATGAATATCAGAAACGTATGATATCGGATAAACCATGAAGCCGATCGTTGCCATCGTGGGTCGACCCAATGTAGGGAAGTCCACCTTTTATAATCGAATCACCCGAACAAAGGGGGCAATGGTAGACGATCTGCCCGGCGTTACCCGAGACCGCATTTATGGGGATGCGACTTGGGACGGGGTGGACTTTACGGTGGTGGATACGGGAGGATTCTACGAAGTCAGCGACGATGAATTCGCGGATCAGATTCGATTTCAGCTTTTTCAAGCCATAGAGGATGCGGATGTCGTTATCCATATGCTGGACGGAAAGGCAGGGGTATCTCCCTTTGATACGGATCTTATCGAGCAGCTGCGTTCCGTCAACAAGCCTGTTTTTTATGCGGTAAACAAAATTGACGGGGAAGGGCAGGAAGAACATCTCTATGAGTTTTACAACCTGGGTATCGAAAAACTCTACCCCCTGTCTGCCGAACACGGGTACGGCACCAGTGACCTGATGGATGAAATGCTCGAGGCGTTCCCCAAGTTCGATGCCGACATAAACCGGGAATTGCTTCGCGTGGCGGTGGTGGGGCGGCCCAATGTGGGGAAATCGTCATTAATTAACCGAATACTGGGCAAAGAGCGGCTGCTTGTCAGTGAAATCCCCGGCACTACACGGGATGCCATCGACACGGTTTGTAAGGTTCGCGGAAAAGAGTATCTTTTGGTGGATACGGCCGGTATTCGCCGAAAAGGACGGGTTAAGGCAAAGATAGAGAAGTTCTCCATCGTTCGCGCCCTGAGGAGCTTGAACCGGTGCGATGTGGCGCTCATGGTACTGGATGCCGGTGAAGGCGTGACCGATCAGGATGTCACCATCGCCGGTTATGCGTTCGATCGGGGATGCGGGTGCATTCTATTGTT
>CAYSUA010000272.1:2403-6054 GCA_964433795.1 uncultured Desulfobacteraceae bacterium
AATAAATGGGATCTCGTTGAAAAAGATACCATGACGGCAAAGCGGTTCACCGAGCAGGTGAGAACGGCCGCTAAATTCTTGAGTTTTGCCCCGGTGATGACCATGTCGGCCAAGACGGGGCTTCGGGTCATAAAAATATTCAACCATATCGATGCCGTCTATGAACAGTATACCGCCCGCATCACCACCGGGGCGTTGAACCGGATCGTTGAAAGGGCGATAAAAGGACATGAACCGGCGCTTTTTAGGGGACGACGAATAAAATTTTTCTATACCACGCAGATTAAAAATAAGCCGCCGACATTCATTTGTTTCGTCAACTATCCGGATGCAGTACATTTTTCCTATCAGCGATATTTGACGAATCAGATACGGGAGGAGACGGGACTGGATCAGGTGCCCATCCGTCTCTATTTTCGAAAACGGCCCAGGCGGTGATCAAGACTCGATTCTGGAAACTGGTCGGAGCGAATCGGAGATTCCGATTGATCGGGGAAATTCCAAATTCCAAATCGCAAATCACAAATAAATCGCAACACGCGGCGCAAGCGCCTGCGCTGCGCGTGACCAAAAACACAAATTCAAAACAATGATATGATATTGAATATACAAATTGCTCCGTTTCGGTCATTGAAATTTTGAATTTTGAATTTATTTGGAATTTGCTTGCCCGCCGTCTTTCTGGCGGGGTGCTTGCTATTTGAGATTTTAAAAGTCGGTGCTTGTGAATTGGTTTTTACATAAAGCGCAATGAAATAACCATTAGGACGCTATACATTAATACAATGGTGCCTCCTTCATCCGACCTATTCGATTACGGTGCTCAGCAGACCGTACAAGCCTCTCAGCCCCTGGCCGAGCGGATGCGGCCTAGAAAATTAGAAGAGTTTCTCGGCCAGGGACATGCCGTAGGGGAAGGCACCCTCATCCGGTTGGCTGTAGAACAGGATCGTGTCTTTTCCATGATTTTATGGGGCCCGCCGGGCTGCGGCAAAACCACCCTTGCCCGAATTATAGCCGAGGAAAGCCGCTCCCACTTTGTCCATTTTTCGGCGGTTCTTTCAGGAGTCAAAGAGATTCGTTCGGTCATCCAAGATGCCAAGGAGAAACAGAAACTTTATCATAAACGGACCGTTCTCTTTGTGGATGAGATTCACCGGTTCAACAAAGCGCAGCAGGATGCGTTCCTCCATCATGTGGAAAGCGGGCTGATCACCCTCATCGGGGCCACCACCGAGAATCCGTCCTTTGAAGTGATACCCCCGCTGCTTTCCCGCTGCCGGGTCATCACCCTCAAACCGTTGTCTGATGATGACATCGGAAATATTCTTGTTCAAGCGTTGGCGGATAAGGATCGGGGTTTGGGAAGATTCAAGCTCACCTTATCTTCCGATGCCAATGAACTGCTCATTCGAATTGCCGGCGGCGATGCACGGGTTGCGTTAACCAGCCTCGAAATTGCAGCGGTCCTAACCAGAGCGGACAAAAAGAAAACCGATTCCCAGCACACCCTGAAAATCCTTCCGGGGCACATTGAAAAAGCACTCCAGGAAAAACCGCTGCTCTATGATAAAGCCGGAGAAGAGCACTACAATATCATCTCCGCCTTTCACAAGAGTCTAAGGGGAAGCGACCCGGATGCCGCTATCTATTGGCTGGGCCGCATGCTCATTGCCGGCGAAGATCCGTTCTATGTCGCCCGTCGGATGGTCCGATTTGCATCCGAGGATATCGGAAATGCAGACCCCCAGGCACTCACCGTGACCATGAGCGCCATGGAAGCGTTTAGGTTTTTGGGGCACCCGGAAGGAGAACTGGCGCTGGCCCAGGCGGCAGTCTATCTGGCTACAGCCCCCAAAAGCAACAGCACCTATGCGGCGTACGAAAACGTCAAGGAAACCGTAAAAGAGACGGGAACCCTTGCCGCCCCCCTTCATATCCGGAATGCACCAACCCCATTGATGAAAGATCTGGGATACGGCAAGGACTACAAATATGCCCATGAATACAAAGATGCCTTTGTTCCCCAGGTGTACCTACCGGAGCAACTTGCCGGAAGACTATTCTACCACCCCACCAACAGAGGATATGAAAAAATCATCAAACAGCGTTTGGATGCCTGGCGAAAAATGAAGGAAGATACCCAGAAAAAAAAATAAGATGGTGCCCCCGGCAAGAATCGAACTTGCGGCACATGGATTTGTATCATGCCCCCTTACAGCTCCTTTAATGCTGGATTAGTCTTGTCCTGAAAGAGGCAACCCGCATTTGAATGATATGCATATTGACAATCAAGTTTGTATAAAGTATAGATAATTAACAAAAATGTTAATTATCTATACTTTATGAAATTCATTGAACTTAATAAAATAAGAAAACCATATTTCGGCTACAATGAAATCGCCAGGATTCTCGGAATCAATTCAGACTCGGCCAAGGTGACTGCCAGCCGTTACGTCAAGATGGGGCTGTTGCTACGGTTGAAGAAAAACATTTATGTGTTGCCGGAGCTGTGGAACAGTGCAGGAAGGGAGGAAAAATTTTTACTCGCCAACCTGGGGCAAGTTCCTTCATATATATCGCTCACGACCGCTCTGGATTATCATGAAGTAACCACACAGGTGTTACAGGATTTTTTCGAATCAGTGGCTGTCAAAAGGACCAAAGAAATCCATCTTGAGGGCAATGTTTTCCGATATACAAAAATCAACAGCGATCTGTACTTTGGGTTTAAAAAAGAAAACGGTTTCTTCATTGCGTCCCCTGAGAAAGCACTGGTGGACGCATTTTATCTGATGTCTTTTGGTCGTTATTCTCTTGATATTTCGGCTTTAGATACATCAAAACTTGACGGAGATGAGATCAGACGATTGAGCAGAGAATTCCCCTTGAAGACGCGGAGCATATTAAAGAAGCATGGATATCTTGAAACAGCATGAAATATTTGAGATCGAAGTCCTCGGCAAAATGAACAGCACCAAGATGTTAGAGCCTCTTGTTTTCGGTGGGGGATCGATGCTGAGGCTTTGCCATGAGTTGAACCGGTATTCAGTCGATCTCGATTTCTGGTTTATTAAGGAAATATCCCAGAATGAATTCTTCGACAAAATTCGAAAAGCTTTTGAAAAAGACTATGAGATTACCGATGCGCAGATAAAACGCTACACGATGTTATTCGAATTACGGTCCGCCCGATATCCAAAGCGGCTCAAGATTGAAATTCGAAGGGAGTGGAAAGATTGCGATTATCAGGAAAAAATTGCATTTAGTCGGTTCAGCACGACCCAAGTTCTTGTCAAAGCCCATACCCTGGAGCAGACGATAACAAATAAAATAGGGGCGTTTCTTGATCGTGGAGAGATCAGGGACTGCTTCGACATCGAGTTTTTGCTTCGGAGAGGCGTCGACTTACCGGCCAAGACCGGCAAACAAATCATTGCATTTCAGAAAAAGCTCAGCCGGTTTAAAGATCGAGATTTTAAAGTAAAGCTTGGCTCCATACTGGAAAACGATATTCGCACCTATTATATTACCCAACGATTCAGCTACCTCGAAGAAAAACTTCACTCAATGCTTTCCGGATCTTAAATTCAACATCAAGGTAGAAAGGATGCAGTTTGGTGCCCCCGGCAAGAATCGAACTTGCGGCAC
>CAYSUA010000272.1:6064-8138 GCA_964433795.1 uncultured Desulfobacteraceae bacterium
AAAAATAAGCTACCTGAATTTGTTTCCGGGATTTTGGGAGCGATGTAATGGATCAGCTGAACTTCAGTAGTGTAAGTGATAACTATCTGAAATGATTGGTGCCCCCGGCAAGGATCGAACTTGCGGCACATGGATTAGGAATCCAATGCTCTATCCACTGAGCTACGGGGGCTAAAGGTAGTTATTTCGGTAGGTTGAGAATTTTTAGTTGCTGTCTTTTTTGCCTCAAAATCGTAGATTGTGCCCGAAATTGTGCCCATTTGCGAATTTAAATAGTCTTCCTGCCTCAGTGCGGCCAGCCTTAAGTCCTGATCGCTTACGATATTGTACCGATCAAAAACCGATCGTGCCTTATGATCTGAAACCATCATGGCAACCCTTTCGGGTATCCCAGACCGGGTCATATTCCAGACTGCAGTTCGCCTTAAATCGTGGAAAAGTCTTATACCAATTTTGGCATCTTTACAAGCACTCTTCCAGGCCTTGTCGAAGCGCTTAACCCTATCAACAGCGTTTTCTATTCAAAAACACATAGGGTAGGGCACTACCGTTCCGGGCCTCCTGAAGCTTTGTAAAGAATTCATTGAGGCATCCGGCTTGCTCCAGTCGGAGACACATCATAAGATGAGAAATATGAAATCGAGGGAAGCTAACTTCTTGTGTCTTATTTCAAGTCTGATATAATACATTTCGTATTCCACAGGCCAAAAACAAAAAGGAAAGTGAAAATAATATGCCAATCATCGCCAGGTTCTATGGTATTCTAATCAAGATGTATTTCAAAGAACATGGATTGCCCCATTTTCACGCGCTATACGGCGAGTACAACGGTGTTTTCAATATTGAGTCTCTGGAAATCATAGAAGGTGATCTTCCAAAACGTGCACAAAGACTGGTTATGGAATGGGCTCAACTATATAAGAACGAACTGACTTCCATGTGGAAAAGCCAGGAATTTAAAAAACTTCCAGGATTGGAATAAAGAGGAAGCCATGGAAAAATATCCGAAAATTACGGATGTCAAACCTCAAAAAGGCAAGAGACTATTGGTCACTTTCAGCAACGGTATCCAAAAGATTTATGATTGTTCTCCTCTGCTCAACCATGAAGTCTTCAAACCCCTTATGAACGATGTGCTTTTCAATTCCGTAAAGGCTGACAAGCATGGCTATGGTGTCATTTGGTCCGATGATTTAGACTTAAGTGAATCAGAGATTTGGTTACACGGTTCTACAGCCGGACAAGGTGCTTAATTCAAGAAACGGGACAGGGTGAATCCGCTCTCTGCAGATTCATCCTACCGGTAATTCCATTCGGCAACCGTTGATAATATTTCAAGATTCGGATTCATCGGCTTCATTATAGTGTTGCAGCCTCTTTTCGATTTCTTTGACTGCGATTTCCTGCTCGCGGGCACGTCCTCCACGAATGGCATCGACCAAAACCAGGAGCTCATAGAGCTTTTGGTCTTTTCGGATCGCCCTGGGAACGGATTTATATAAAGGTGAAAAGGATTCTCCGCGGACTTGGCCTTCCGGGTCCGGCCAGACAGGAGGCGGCTCGTCCGACTGAACCAATGCCTCATCTAGTGGGCTTGCCGCGTATCGTGTGGGCACACCCCGAGTCAGAGCGCCTCTATCCGGGACAAAGACAAATTTAAGACCGTGAATCAAAAACTCCTTCAAGCTGCTGATGTTGGGGGTGATTTTGTCATCAACCCGGATAGCCAGACCGGCGCTCACAGACCTACCAACGGCGGCATGAACTTCTGACGGGCTCATCCCCAACTCAACTGCCAGCGTATTGAAGGACCAGTGTTTTTTTTCAATGGCCACCAGTTTTAATAAGACAAGAACATCTTGGGATTTTAAAATCATATTTCGTTTCCTATTCGTGATTCGCGAATTACGAATAGGAAAAAATAACCACAATAGCAACAAATTTTTGTGATTTGTTCCGCCCTTAAAATGACGGGACAAGAAACCCGGTTGGGTTCGGTTAACAGGGTTTATTTCTTATCGGGTTGTTGCCCAAAGTAGTGTTTGAGATCCAATAAATTTAATGAATTTTCGCA
>CAYSUA010000273.1:0-8134 GCA_964433795.1 uncultured Desulfobacteraceae bacterium
GTGATATACAATTTTTTTAACGCCTAATAATCAGGCCTTTTTCGGACAGAAACTACCTATGATCAACAAATCGAATTGCACTAAAAACAGGAGGAACACATTATGACGCCTGCAACGGTTTCAATAGATGCCATCGAGGTTCAACTCCAGACCGGTCCCGATATCTGTGACATCACGTCGCAATTGGAGCGAGTCGTCCGATCTTCGGGAATAAAAAACGGCAGCCTGACAGCCACCATGATCGGTTCTACAGGGTCGATTACCACCATCGAGTTTGAACCGGGGGTGATGGAAGATTTGAAACAAGCAATAAATTCGCTGGCGCCACAGGGTGCGGATTACGAACACGAAAAGGCCTGGCACGACGGAAACGGTCACAGTCATGTTCAATCCGCACTGCTCGGACCCTCCATCGCCATACCGGTACGTAACAACGGGATCAAGCTCGGCACCTGGCAGCAGGTCATCGCCATCAACCACGACAACCGCCCGAGAAAAAGGACTATCGAGGTCACCGTATTCGGAGCGATATAAAGCGTGAAGGGAGTAAACCCATGAAAACATACCGAAAAGAACTCTGGTTTGATGTCCCCACCCGGCGCGCATTGATCAATATCACCCCCCAGGTGGAAGACTGCTTAAAAGAAAGCGGCATCAAAGAAGGGCTGGTGCTGGTGAACGCCATGCACATCACAGCTTCTGTGTTCATCAATGACGATGAATCCGGCTTGCATCAGGATTATGACGACTGGCTGGAAATACTCGCCCCCCATGAGCCGGTTTCACGATACCGCCACAATGTCGGTGAAGACAATGCCGATGCCCACATGAAAAGACAGATCATGGGCCGGGAGGTAGTTGTGGCCATAACAGACGGAAAGCTCGATTTCGGTACCTGGGAACAGATTTTTTACGGTGAGTTCGACGGCCGTAGGCGAAAAAGAGTATTGGTGAAAATTATCGGAGATTGACCTTAAACAATCCAAACCTGTTTTGGTCATTATTTGTGTTCGATTTTTGACGTTTACAAGCAAATGATTTAAGCTATGATCCAAGATTGCTTCCGACTCCGGGATCCTTTATGTCGGGCACTGATGTAAAGAGGTAAAAATGTTGAGAAGAATAAGCACAATTCTGCGGCTCGTTTTCGTAATACAAGTCGTTTCTCTTGCCTTTTTGAATGTTTCTGAAACCCGGGCTGTTGAATCGCTCATGCATCTTGATGAGAAATGGACCGGTGATTTCAAAGGGATGGACCAGCGTGACAAGATTCGGGCGCTGGTACCCTATAGCAAAACATTTTATTTTCTGGATGGCGCGGACCAGAGGGGCCTATCATATGATATGCTCAAAGAATTTGAAAAATATGTCAATAAAAGGCTTAAAAAGAAAATATTAGAGATCAAACTGGTTGTCATCCCGACGAAAAGAGACCGGCTGTTGCCCGCTTTGTTGGAAGGACTGGGAGATATTGCAGTCGGCAATCTTACCATTACACCAAAGCGAAAGGAACGTGTTGACTTTTCAGCTCCCAAGCTGACCGGAGTCAATGAAATCATTGTATCCGCACCGGCCGCACCGCCCATAAAAGCCATAGATGATCTGGCAGGAAAAGAAATCCATATCAGAAAATCCAGCAGCTACTATGAGAGCCTTAAAAGTCTCAATAAAAAATTCAAAAAGGCGCGAAAGAAACCGATGAAGCTTGTTGAGGCTGACGAATTCCTGGAAGATGAGGACCTTCTGGAGATGATGAATGCCGATCTGATACCCATGATTGTCATCGACAGCCATAAAGGCATGTTCTGGTCGCAGATCTTTAAGGGCCTCACCTTTCATCAAGACATTAAAGTCAGAACCGGCGGTCAGATCGGATGGGCCATTCGCAAAAACAGCCCCCAATTAAAAAAAGTGATCGATGCGTTTATAAAAAAACATAAAAAGGGGACGCTGTTAGGCAACATCTTTTTCAAAAGATACCTTCAAAATACCCAATGGGTGCGCAACTCATTGAATGAAAAAGAGTTTCAAAAATTCAAAGAAGCGGCTGCTTTATTTGAAAAATATTCTAATAATTATGACTTCGACTGGTTGTTGGTTGCGGCACTTGCTTATCAGGAATCTCGAATCGATCAGAGCAAACGAAGCCCTGCCGGCGCTGTCGGTGTCATGCAGATTTTACCGAGTACCGCTGCCGATCCGAACGTGAATATTCCGGATATTGAAAAATTGGAAGATAATATCCATGCCGGAATTAAATATCTTCGATTCCTCAATAATCGTTACTTTGAAAAAGAGCCGATGGACGACAAAAACAAGATGCTTTTCTCTTTTGCCAGCTATAACGCAGGACCGGCAAAAATTGCCAGGCTCCGTACAGAAGCCCGAAAAGCCGGACTCGATCCGAATATATGGTTTCGCAATGTGGAAATCATTGCAGCCAGGCGGATCGGGCGAGAGACGGTTCAGTATGTAAGCAATATCTATAAATACTTCACGGCCTACCGGCTGATCATCAACAAACTAAATCTAAAAGAAGAAAAGAAAAAAGCCTTCATGCAAGGAAAGTAATCATGATGAAAGATTTACATCGGCAATCCCCGCCGACTCAAATGCTGATCACCATTGCCGCATTTGTGATTGTTATTGCCGGTATGCGTGCCGCCAACGCCCTTCTCGTTCCGTTTCTTCTGTCCGGATTTATCGCAATCATAAGCAGCCCTCCTCTGTTTTGGCTTAAAGACAAGGGCCTTCCCACGTGGCTGGCTCTGGTGATTGTCATTTTTCTCGTTCTATCGATTGGGCTCCTTTTAGCCGGAATGGTCGGCTCATCCATTACCGCTTTTACCAGAGATCTTCCGATCTATGATGAGAAAATCAGGCAGCATGTCATATCGATTATCGCATGGCTCGAGGCACACGGTGTGGATACCGGAGATTTCGATATCATGGGATTAATGGACCCGGGCAGAGTCATGAGGCTGGCGACCGCTTTTTTAAATAGCCTGAGAAAATTGCTGACCAACGGATTTTTGGTTTTTCTGACGGCACTCTTTATGCTGATAGAAGCCCTGAATCTGCCGGCTAAACTCTACACCATTCTCAATGGCAGCTCGAAATCGCTTGGGGCATTCGATCGGTTCATATCCAATGTTAAAAATTACATGGCCATTAAAACTGCCGTCAGCCTTGCCGTCGGCGTTGCCGTGTCTGCCTGGCTTGCCATCATGGGTGTAAATTATCCGACTTTGTGGGGATTGCTTGCCTTTGTTTTAAATTATGTTCCTAATATCGGTTCCATCATAGCAGCCGTTCCGGCAATTCTGCTCACGTTTCTGATGTTCGATATCTTCAAGGCGCTTATTGTCACAATCGGTTATTTGGTCATCAACGTGGTCATGGGAAATATCATAGAACCGAAATTCATGGGGCAACGCCTCGGACTTTCGCCGCTGGTTGTTTTTCTATCTCTCTTGTTTTGGGGATGGGTGCTGGGGCCGGTGGGGATGCTGCTTTCCGTACCCTTGACCATGACCGCTAAAATCGCCCTTGACACAAAAGAAGATACCCGGTGGCTGTCCGTATTATTGGGTCCGGAAATAAAGGAAGCAGAAGCTCCCGCGGAGGAGTAATATAAGGATTCAACGGCATGCAGAAAAATAGAACAGCGATCGCCAATCTTATTTTTCTCATCGCCCTAACCGTGGTTGGCTGTGCCACGTTGAAACCACCTCCTCCGCAGCCTGAAACCCTCTCACTGCCTAAAGCGGAACACGGTATCCTGGCCGAGGTTTCTGCAAGCATCTCTGAGATCCACGAGTCTGAGCAGTCAGCGTTTATGCTGCTTTCGCTGAATAAAGACGCCTTGAACTGGCGTTTGGCGCTTACGGATCACGCCACCACCTCCATCGATGCTCAATACTTTATTTGGCAGTCCGATGAAACCGGCACACTGCTGTTTAACAGGCTGCTCAGGGCGGCAGACCGGGGAGTGAGAGTACGTTTACTCGTAGACGACATCGCCCTTGCCGCAAGTGACCGCGACATAGCAGCCATCAGCAGCCATCCAAACTTCGAGATCAAAATTTTCAACCCCTGGTATGTCCGTGAAAGCACGCTTGGAGGAATGGGCGAGTTTTTACTCTACTTCAAAGAGTTGAACCGTCGTATGCACAACAAGCTCTTTCTGGTCGATGGTTGCATGGCAATTTCAGGTGGGCGCAATATCGGTAATGAATACTTCGGGCTGGGCGAAAAATACAGTTTTAGGGACCTGGACGTTCTCGTTGCCGGTGAAGTGGTTGAAGAGCTTTCAGACGCGTTTGATGAATACTGGAACACCGAAGCCGCCTATCCGGGCGCTTCCATGGCAAACATTGAAAGTACGGATGGAAGCCAATCGAAACGTAATGAGCATTCACGAAATCTGATGGCGGCCCGCGAAGTTCTATCATCTTATCCCCTGCAACCGAAAAACTGGGAGGCGGAATTTAAGAAACTGCCCACCCTCATGAAGACAGGCACGGCCCATTTTATTCAAGACGAGCCGATGTTCTTTGACGGAGAGCAGCATCGCCTCTCAGATATGCTCCGTTATCTGGCAGAACCCAGCCACAAGGAGATGCTTATTTTCACGCCTTACCTTATTCCGGTTAGAAACTTTCTGGACAATCTCGCGAAATTATCCTCTGAAGGCGTTAAGGTCTCAATTCTCACAGGGTCCATGGGTTCGAACAATCACACCGTCGCCCACAGTCACTATAAAAAATACCGGCGGCGGATTCTTGCCACAGGGGCGGAGCTTTATGAGTTTCGGCACGATCCATCACTTGCCATGCGCAACGCATCCAGTGTGCCACCGGTTCATCCAGCATTCATCTCCCTTCACATCAAAGCGCTGGTGGGTGACCGGAAACGATGCTTTATCGGTTCCCTCAATCTGGATCCGCGAGCCATTGAGATCAACACGGAAAATGGTCTCTATATCGAGTCCCCCGACCTTGCAAAGGAATTGGCAGAGCAGTTCGATAAGATGATTTTGCCGGAGAATGCCTGGCGGGTATACCTCAACAAGGAAAACCAACTCCGTTGGGAATCGGGTTCCGAAACGGTTTCCATCCAGCCGGCACGCAGTTTCGGACAGCGTATTGCCGATTTCTTTTTCCGCCTGCTCCCCATTGAGAGCCAGCTTTAAAAACCCAGAAATTATTCGTTGCAGGCCGACAGGAATTACCGCCGCCCGGCCTGGTCCACGGCGTTGTGACTGAATGCCATGGCTTCGGTGCCCGGTGGGGCTTCCAGATCTACCTTGAAAGATCCGCTTTTCCCCTTTGCCTTATGACCGGAATAAAAGAGGCCTTTTCTTATCAATACCTTCCCTTCTGAATCGAGAAAATCGATCCAAATCGACAGGCTGTCCTTGGCGCCGCCTTCCGTTCGAAGGGAGCCGCTGAATTCCATGCGGCCCGTCTGTTGGATATCCTCCTGATCCAGGCGATACTGATAGTTCATGCTATAATCGAATGTCTTCCACGTGCCGGACTGAACACCGCCGGTGTTCAAGGGAATCCGTTTTTCTTCACCAACCGTATCACCGACGCTGTTACAGTTGATCAGAATGGCCATTATGATCACTAGAGAAAAAACAATTCCTATTTTTTTATTCATGATTCCTCCTCGATTACGGTCCGCCCACCGACAGTGTGAGTATGGGGCATTCTGACCGCCGACCGAAAAGGCGAGGCGGTATTTCTGTTTCTCAATGGAAAACGATTAATTAATTTCAGCGGGAGTGCATTACCCGGTCGGGCAAATCAGGTGCCCGTTTATCGGGTCGGGGTGGTCCAGAAATCCCAATCCGACCCCTCCCCCATCCAACTGCCTTCATTCCGTCCACCCTGGTCTGCTGAACCACGGTAACTAAACACCATAGAAACAGCCCCCTCGGGCAATTCGATCTGCTTTTCAAACGATATGTTCTCAATTTCCTGCCGATGGCCTGATATGGCAACGACTTGACCGCCATTGATAATCCCTGCGGCATCGGTAAAGTGAACGTGCATTCTAAAATCGACAAGAGCTATATAACCGTTCACCAAGTGATTCGCGAATTTGACGACACCGGAAAGCGCTAAATTGCCTCCTTTTCGGGTATACGTATAATCGAGGGTCAGGTCTCTTGTTTTCCATTCGCTTTTATGAGGACCGCCTTCGCTGATTGCGATTCGGTTTTCCTCTTTGACCTGCTTGCCTTCATAGGTCATTGCACTTTTCAAACAGGATGTGACCAGCAAAAGCGCTGTAATTATAAATAATGTACATAGGATTCTGTTTTTTCTGATCATGAGAATAACTCCTCTCAAACGATCCATCTCAGTGAAAGGGATGCCCCGCAAAAACCGGCATCCGTCAGGATTCTTCCGTTTTTTCTCCTTCCAACGTAAGACACAAAGGCGCCTATCGCAATTAAGCTGGAACCGATTGCGGCAAGAAGAAACAAAGTTTCCATATAAGACACTGCGCAACGCGTTTTTCGATTGATTCGAAGATAAAAGGGATGCATGTTAATGACCCCTATTCCACATTCTGGGATAGTAACTATATTATCTGGCCCAAATGATCTCAGCATCATAAGATTCAAACTGTTTATCGACCGTCATAATTGGAATGCCATCCTGAATCGATTGCGAAATGATCAGGCGATCAAATGGATCTTTGTGGTGCAAAGGTAATGCGGCAACATGAAGTGCGTGCATGGATTCAATCGGAAGCGCCGCAATAGAGTCTCTCGCCAGTCGTTTGGGAACAAATTGCCAGGGTGGTTCCGTCAATGGTAGTTTGCCTATGCAGTATTTGATCGCTATTTCCCATGAGCTTGCAACCGACAGGTAAATTATATTGTTCTTATCGGCGATTCGGCGGCGGGCCTTTTGTCCTAACCTCTCCGGAGATGCAATCCACCAGAGCCAGCATTGTGTGTCCAACAGGATTTTCATGATTCGAATTGTGCGAGTACATCTTCAGGCAGGGGGGCATCAAAATCATCGGGAATTTCTATTATGCCTTTATCAAGCCCGGGAACCCGATCCATTTGTGGTTTGGATAGCGGGGTCAGTTTAGCCATGGGTTTGTTTGCCTTAGAAATAATGATCTCCTCTCCCGCAGCGACTCGCTCCAATAACCGTGATAGATGCGTTTTTGCTTCATGAACATTCACACTGATCATTATGTTCACCCGATATTTGTATTTATGGATAGACAGCTTTTTTGTTGCAAGAATAAACTAAGTCAAGGACTAAGTCAAATAAAAATATCTTGAAAAGATCTAAAAAGGATGGATTTATCGACGAAACCAAAACCACGCGCTGGTAACGTCTGTGATGGACGGCAATTTTTGGAAGATCGAGGACATAGAATTGATTGATGAAAAAAGACTTTTATAATTCGCCGGAAGGTTTCCGTTAGCTTTGAATTAAATCATTTCGCTATTAAGAAATTCTTGTCTAATCATGGTTTAGTACCTTTTTTACTACATAATACCCAACTGAGAGGGATAGAATAATCGCTGCCATACCGATTAGTGTTAAGGGGTCTAAATTCTTAAAATCCAGGATAATAACTTTACGGGTGACGGCAATGATGGCCACCAGGAAAATGATCTCAACCGGAATAACTTCACTGGAGAGATAAACCTTTATGGTTTCGATAAGTTCGAGCCCGATGAGAATCATAAAGAAAAAACCAAAGATCTTGAGGAGGTCGGTGAAGTCCAAGAGCATGTATAACGGGGGCGACGCCATTTGCTTATAGATAATGACGCCAAGTTCTATAGTGGCCAGTGAAATAACGACAACCATCATTCCCAAAAGAGCGATCACAATAAAATGTTCGAATCTGCTGAGAAATTTTTCCATTTTTCTAATGGCTCCTTTTCTTATTTTATTCGCCCTTCACCGTGCGTAGCACCGGAACCCGATGGGCCTAGCGGTAAACTTACGGGCTGAACATGGTTTGACTGAATTTAGAATAATCTGGTTATGCACTATTCTCCAGTATAATTGCCTCGCTCGATCGGCGGGTGTCGGACCGGTTGCCGGGCAACTGTTTGAGCCCCTTAGGCCGCGTTGAATCCGCC
>CAYSUA010000274.1:0-8114 GCA_964433795.1 uncultured Desulfobacteraceae bacterium
TTTTACCGGTTGTGCGGCGGCAGCACGAGCCGTGGTCACAGGAGGGGCACAGCCGAGCGTGTGTGTCATCGGTGGGATGGAATCGGTCATGAACGTGGCTGATGTCATGGGAATGGATCCGGGTAGTGTAGAACCCTTAAAATCTCTGAATACCTGCACTGGTGGTAACAGGGCCGATGACCGGTTCTATTATATGGGAATTCCCAGCTGTCACGGACTGGCCGCCTTATACGGCGGAAAACGGGTATGCCATATCGGGTGCTTGGGCATGGGGGATTGCATCAAATCATGCGCATTTGATGCCATTCACATAGGCGCGGACGGTTATCCGGTGGCGGATGAGGCAAAATGCGTCGGTTGCGGCGCCTGTGAGCGGGTGTGCCCCAAGAATATTCTGAGCGTCAAAAGAATGTCCGAGCGCCTACTCCAGTTCAATCGTGAAGATGCGGCGTTGGCGCCTTGCCAGCAGACATGCCCGGCGGAAATCGATATTCCAAAATATATCGCACAAATCCGAGCCGGAAATTATCAAGGGGCTGTGGATACCATTCGCGAACGAAACCCGCTGCTGCTGGCCTGTGGCCGGGTTTGTCCCCACCCCTGCGAAGATTACTGCCGAAGGGGAATCGAGGACGAGGCGGTCTCCATCAATCAGCTGAAACGATTTGTGGCAGATCTGGAGCTTCATTCCGGAAGGCGGTACCCGATCTCTTGCGCGCCGTCCACCGGAAAGAAAATCGCCGTGGTCGGAGGCGGCCCTGCCGGTTTAAGCTGCGCATATTTCCTGCGTCGGTTGGGCCATGACGCCACTATATTTGAAGCCATGCCGGAACTCGGCGGGATGCTTCGCTACGGCATCCCTGAATATCGGCTCCCGAAACAGGTTTTGGATTGGGAAATTCAAAGTATTCTCGACCTCGGTGTGAAAGTTAAGAAGGACGCCCAGTTGGGCCGAGACTTCGATTTGGAATCCCTGCTTGAAGACGGTTATGACGCTGTCTTTTTGGGGATCGGCGCCTGGAAGGACTATAAATTAAATGTTGAAGGGGAAGAACTGGATGGATGCTTTACCGGAATCGATTTTCTATCCAGGGTCGGACTGGGGGAGCCGGTACCCATCGGCCATCGATGTGCCGTGATCGGTGGTGGAAATACGGCCATTGACTGCGTTCGAACACTGGTGCGGCAGGGAGCTGATGAAGTCTCCATTATTTACCGGCGAACCCGGGCTGAAATGCCGGCCAACGCGGTAGAAATAGACGCGGCCGAAGAAGAAGGCGTTAAGTTTCATTTTCTGGCCGCTCCGGTTCGAGTGATCGGAAATGAAAAAAACAAGGTAACGCATTTGGAATTTCTAAAAATGGAACTGGGTGAACCCGATGCCAGCGGCAGACGCCGCCCGGTACCCATTGAAGGTTCGGAAACCCTGATAGAACTGGACATGCTGATAACAGCAATCGGCCAGGGACCGGACATCTCTTTTAAAGAAGACGGAAAAAAGCTTGCGGAGCTGAATACAACCCGCTGGAATACCATCGATGCGGTCCACCCGGAAACCCTTCAGACCAATTTACCCAATGTCTTTACGGGAGGGGATGCAGCTACCGGAGCATCCCTGGTGGTTGAGGCCATCGGCGGCGGACGCCGGGCCGCCGGAGCGATTCATCAGTATCTGGCTGAAGAACCGGTCGCACCGCCTGAAAAATCCTTGTTCAAGCAGCATATTCGGGAATCCCTGTTTGATTCGGTGGATGGAATCGAATCTTCTCCTCGAACCAAAATGCCGGAACTTCCGGTGGCTGAGCGGATCAAATCCTTTGATGAAGTGGATCTGGTCATCAGTGAAGAAGAAGCTGCCCATGAATCGAAGCGCTGCCTCAGCTGCTGCCGCCTGTGTTACAACAAGGATAAAAACGCAGCCTAACCCTCTTTTTCACCCCTAAGCGCTTCCATAAAGTCTCTCATATCCTCCGGAATGGGTGATTCAAACTGCATCCACTGCTCTGAAGCCGGGTGAGTAAACCCGAGCTTCCATGCATGCAGCATTTGACGGTCGGGAGTTCTGGGAACGATATTACTGGCCATAGGCCTGCTGTATACCGAATCTCCGATGACGGGGTGCCGGATCGCCGCGCAATGGACACGAATTTGGTGGGTGCGACCGGTTTTAAGATCCAGTTCCAGAAAGGAAATACCGGGAAACCGTTCTCGAATCCGCCATACGGTCTCTGCCGAACGGCCCCTCGGGCTGATGGTTGACATCTTCTTTCTATGAACCGGATGTCTGCCGATGGGCAGTTTCACCACACCGGAATCGGATTCCATCTCTCCCAAGACCAAGGCCAGATACTTCTTTTCCACATGCCGGGTTTTGAACTGATGGGAGAGATGTCGATGAACCGGTCCGCTTTTGGCCGCCACCAAGGTTCCGGAGGTGTCCTTGTCGAGCCTGTGGACGATTCCGGGTCTGAGTTTGGTACCGATTCCCTGAAGCCCGGGGCAATGATGGAGCAATCCATTGACCAGCGTACCGCCGGCATGTCCCGGTGCCGGGTGAACCACAAGGCCGGGGGGTTTATTTACAACAATCAAATCGGAATCTTCATAAAGGATATCCAGGGGAATCGGTTCCGGAACAAAGGAAACCGGTTCCGGCGGCGGGATGGTGCCGTGGATCAAATCACCCGGTTTTACACGGTATCCGGGTTTTCTGAGCGCTTCGTTTACCCGCACCGCTCCACTGCGGATGAGCATTGCGGCTAAGGAGCGAGAAAGATCGGAAAGATGCGCACCAATAATGGAGTCAAGCCGTTTCCCCTGGTCGGGGCTTTCCACTTGAATCGTGAATATTGATGATTGATTTAAAGAATTCTTCAACGGAACGGAAAAAATTCTTAAATATTCAATAGTCAGTTTAACCCGGCTTATCCGGGTTAGGGTGCGGTTTCAGATTCGGATGCAAACAGCGATTCTATCTCAGAGATGATGGTTTGTTCATCCGTATCTTTTGCTTTAGATAATTCTTTAACCAGCAACAGCTGGGCGGTATCGTAAAGCTTCCGTTCGCCAAAAGAAAGATCTTTGGTCAACTTTAACAGGGAAAGATCACGGAAAACCTCGGCCACTTCAAACAAAGAGCCGGTTTTGATTTTATCCATGTATTCCCGATACCGTCTGTTCCACGTCTGGTTTTCCCCGGTCCCTTCCTGCTTTTCTTTCATGATATCATATACTTTGGGGATTTCTTTTTTGTCGATGATATCCCGGAGACCCACCGAAGCAACATTACGGGTGGGAATCATGATCACCATGCTGCTTTCCAACACCTTCATGATATAGAAATCATGCTCTTCACCGTTAACGGTTTTACATTCGATGGCTTCAATTCTTCCTACACCGTGGGCAGGATATACGGCAAGGTCCCCTGCCTCAAAAGTGCGAACTATTTCTTCTGGAATCTCTTGTTTTGCTTCCATTCCCTCTCCCTGTCCTTTTATTATGAAGGGTTTACGATACCTAATAGCCCCAAAATTGGAAAAACAGGATATTTATATCATTCATTGCACCAACAATCAATAAAAAAAGGGATTGCCACGAGGTGGCAATCCCTTTTATCGATTTTGTATGTAACCGGCGCCCTGATTAGAGTAAAAACGGTACCATCAGCAGGGCAACAACGTTGAGGATCTTGATCATCGGATTGATCGCAGGACCGGCCGTATCCTTATACGGGTCGCCGACGGTGTCTCCGGTAACGGCTGCTTTATGGGCATCACTGCCTTTACCGCCCAGATGACCGTCTTCAATATATTTCTTGGCGTTATCCCAGGCCGCTCCTCCGGTGGTCATGGAGATGGCCACAAAAATACCGGTGATGATACTTCCGATGAGAAGCCCGCCGAGTGCGATTTTGCCCAAGAACAGCCCGACGATAATCGGTGCGACCACGGGCAGCAATGCGGGAAGAAGCATCTCCTTTAAGGCGAACTTGGTAACGATGTCCACGCAGGTCCCATAATCCGGTTTGGCGGTTCCTTCCATGATTCCGGGGATTTCACGGAACTGGCGACGGACCTCTTCAACCACCGCCCCGCCTGCATTACCCACTGCCTTCATGGCAACGGAAGCAAACAGATACGGAAGCAGTCCACCGATGAAGAGTCCTACGATAACCTTGACGTCGCTCAGTTCAAACTTGAACTCCACTCCACCGTGGATCACAAACTCCTGAACATAGCAGGCAAAAAGGACCAAAGCGGCCAGTCCGGCGGAACCGATGGCATAGCCCTTGGTCACCGCCTTGGTGGTGTTTCCAACAGCATCCAGCGGATCGGTTACGGCCCGTACGCTTTCATCCATTTCCGCCATTTCTGCAATACCGCCGGCGTTATCGGTAATCGGTCCATAGGCATCAATAGCGATGACCATACCGGTCATGGACAGCATGGCCATAGCGGCCATGGCAATTCCGTAGAGGCCGGCAAAGGCATGGGCCGTGAGGATTGCAATACAGATGGCAATGACCGGTGCTGCGGTGGCCTGCATGCTGACGGCAAGCCCAGCGATGATGTTGGTTCCATGGCCGGTGCTGGAAGCTTCGGCAATGGATTTCACCGGTTGATAAATACCGGTGTAATACTCGGTAATGATAACGATAACCACGGTGAGCACCAGTCCCACAAGGGATGCGTAATAGATGGATTCGGGAGAATAGCTTCCGATACCCACCATGAACTTCTTGCAGGCATAGTAGAATACAGCGGCGGAAATCACCGCAGCCCCGAACATCCCCTTATAAAGCGCGCCCATGATATATTCGCTTTTGCCCAGCCTTACAAAAAAGGCGGCAATCATGGATGCGACGATGGAGATGGCGCCGATCACCAGTGGAAATTCAGTTGCCATGGGTTTATCCGGGAAAAGCAGATGACCCAGCAACATGGCGGCCACAGCGGTTACCGCATACGTTTCAAACAGGTCTGCGGCCATACCGGCACAGTCACCCACATTGTCTCCCACATTGTCTGCAATAACAGCCGGATTTCTCGGATCATCTTCAGGGATACCGGCTTCCACCTTTCCCACCAGGTCGGCGCCCACATCCGCCCCCTTGGTGAAGATGCCGCCGCCAAGCCGGGCAAAGATGGAAATCAGGCTTCCACCGAATCCCAAGGCCACCAGCGCGATAACAGCGTCCCGAGCCGGAGTGCCCATGTTCAGTAAAATGGTATAAAACCCGGCAACGGCAGTAAGCGCCAAACCGGCCACGATCATTCCCGTCACCGTGCCGCCTCTAAAGGCCAAGGCTAGACCGGCGGCCAAACCCTTTCTAGCGGCTTCCGCGGTACGGACATTGGCGATCACCGAAACCCGCATTCCCACGTATCCCGCGATATATGAGGCTACCGCACCGATTAAAAACCCGATGGCGGCTTTTACGCTCATGGTCGCCAGGATAATAACAAAAATGATGATTCCGGCAACCGATACGCTTTTCAGCTGACGGTTCAGATACGCAATGGCGCCTTCCTTGATAGCGCCGGCAATTTCCTGCATTTTCTCGTTTCCTGCTGGAGCACCCTTGACCACTGCAGCCAGTACAATGGAAAAGAGGACGCCGACAAGACCGACGATAGTACAAATCAGTGGTATATTACTCGTTGTAACTTCCATTCTATTCCTCCATAATCTGCGTAGCTTTAAATCGTGATAGTCGTGTTGTTAAATCGGTTCATTCCTTCTGCAATACCTTTGCTTAGTGTCGAAACGACTGCGTCCTTGGCTCTTTTTATGATGATATTCATGATTTCCTCCTCTTCAGTACGAAACGTACCCAAAACATGATCCGAAACCGACGTGTCGGATTCAGAACGTCCGACGCCGACGCGAAGTCGAGTAAAATCACCACCGCCAAAGGCATTCATCATAGATCTGATTCCCTTATGTCCAGCATCTCCTCCTTTCTCTTTGATTTTTAATCTTCCTATAGCAAGGTCTATATCGTCATGAACGACCAATAAATCCTCACGTAAAATTCGAAAATAATGGGCAAGGCGCTGCACCGGAAAACCGCTTCGGTTCATATATGCCATGGGCTTTGCCAGCAGAACGTCCATGCCTTCAATCGTACCGCGCCCGAAAACAGTATCATATTTGGTTTTGTTAAGCGGAATGGTGTATGCCTCAGCCAACGCGTCTACAACCACAAATCCGGTGTTGTGGCGGGTCCGGGAATATGCTTCTCCTGGATTTCCCAACCCGACCACCATCCGCAATCTCTGTTGACCCATAGATGATTTGCTCAACGTCAAACACCGAAAGCAGATTATTTTTCGGTTCCGGTTTCAGCCTCGGCCGCATCCGCTTCAGCCCCTTCAGCCCCTTCTTCCGCCTCTTCTTCTCCTTCTTCGACTTCTTCTTCTTCCGGTTCTATTTCCATTTTTGGAGTGACGACGGTGACAACGGTAAGATTGGCATCCGCCAAGATTTCCACCCCCTCGCCGAGTGGAAGATCCGACACATGCAATGAATCCCCGACATCGAGGTTGGTGATCTCCACTTCGAATGATTCCGGGATATTTAGCGGGAGGCAGAGAACTTCGATCTCTCTGCGGACGATCTGCAGGATACCGCCAAGCTCCACTCCGACGGATTGCCCCACGGTGACGACGGGAACATCGACCCTGATCTTCTGATCCATGGCCACTTCATAAAAATCGAGGTGCAGATAATCGAGTGAAACCGGATGGACCTGCATCTCTTTGATCATCACCGTTTGTTTGGTCGTCTTTCCGTTTTTGATGGAAAGATTCAACAGCACGTTAGCGGTGGACTGATTGCGTGTGATGGCTTCAAATTCAAGCTTTTCCACAGAGAGCATGACCGGATCCTTCCCCGCGCCATATAGGATCGCGGGAATCCAACCATCCCGCCGCAAAACCCGGGCCGATCCTTTTCCTGTGGTCTTTCGAATATTGGCTTTTATATCTAATATGTCCAAAAGAAGTTCCTCCTTGTATGATCTGATTTGAAATATGTGTTATACGAATAAAGAGGTCACCGAATCTCCCTGGTGACAACGAATGATCGATTCTCCCACCAACTCAGCGATGGACAGTACCTTAATTTTCTCGCATGAAGCGGCTTTTTCGTTCAAAGGAATGGTATCGGTTACCACAAGGCTTTCCATTTCCGATTCCATCACACGATCCACGGCCGGACCGGCCAGCACCGGATGAGAACAACAGGCGTGGATGCTTTTCGCTCCACTTTTAAGAATGGCGGCGGCGGCCTCAACAAGCGTTCCGGCCGTATCGACCATATCATCCAGAATTACCGCCACTTTACCCTCCACATCTCCGATTACCGCCATGGCCTTGGCCCGGTTGGGTCCGTCTCTCCGCTTATCGATAATCGCCAGATCGGCATGCAGCCGTTTGGCAAAAGCCCTGGCCCGTTCGACACCGCCCGCATCCGGAGAAACGATCACAAGATTTTTATTAAAATGGGTACGCATGTATTCAATAAGCACCGGGGCGGCAAAGAGATTATCCACCGGAATATTAAAAAATCCTTGAATCTGACCGGCGTGGAGATCCATGGTGATAACTCGGTTCGCGCCGGCAACCGTCAAGAGATCGGCCACCAGCTTTGCGCTGATGGGAACTCTGGGGACGACTTTCCGGTCCTGCCGTGCATACCCGTAATAGGGAATAACAGCTGTGATGCGTTTTGCCGATGATCGTTTAAAAGCATCGATCATTAAAAGGAGTTCCACTAAGTTATGGTTCACCGGATTACAGGTGGATTGGATTACAAACACATCTTTAGAACGGACGTTGTCGGTAATCACGATTTGGATTTCGCCGTCGGTGAAGGTCTTTACATCGGCCCCGCCGAGCGGAATATCAAGATATTCGCATATCTTCCCTGCCAGGTTCGGGTTGGAGTTACCCGAGAAGATCGCATAATCTTTACCTTCCATGAATCAATCCGTTCCTTTTATGTTTTCGTTTTTCTATAGCCCGAGGGCCAGTGCCCATCCACAAATGGCTCTTTTGCGCAATTTCAGCGTTGGGCGACGCGATTTGAATCCTCAAAATAGCACGCTATTC
>CAYSUA010000275.1:0-8041 GCA_964433795.1 uncultured Desulfobacteraceae bacterium
CGCTCCGATTTCATCTTCACGCCAGACTGTTACCTCGGAAGGATCGTTCGTATATCCGGTATCCGCTCCGACCCAGAACTGACCATCTTCGGGGGCAAGACACATCAGCAGGTCCAACCGATCACGGACTTCATCTTCAGAATCGCAATCGGACAATTCCTCACCTGGAATACTGACTGCCCGATAGCCATCATACATCTTCTGGCAGAGCTTAAACTGCTCGTGGTTGAAAGCGCCGTAGGATGGTCTTCCATGTTCTCCCAACACTTCATGTTGAAAACCGGGAGTAACTCGACCACCATAGAAATCGAGCATCTCCTGTTCTCGATCCTCTGACCAGCTTGGATTGAGTGACGAAGGCCAGTGAAAAATCTTCCAACGTTTCCTTTCTTTCGTCAATCGATAATATGTTGTATCCCTGAGCCCATTGGGATTGGAATAAATCCTGAATTTTCCACCGGCGTTCAAACACTGTCTGATTGCACGCCAGGCTTGTTCCGGCAACCAGGCAGCTTCGTCCATCCAGACTCGGTCAACGTGTAAAGACCTGAACGCCTTACCGTAATCCCCGCCCGGTCGGAAGTGAATCACCGTCCCCGAAATGAACTGAGCCTTGAAATAGGGCTTGCGGGTGATGGCAGAATGCCCGGATTTATTTATGGCAATCGCGGACATCAGATCTGGATTCTCACCCAGTTGAAACTCAAACTCATCGATCAGGGTATCCAGATGCCCCTGGTGTGGAGCTGCCACTAATCCGCTACCGCCCTTGGTTGTGAATGAGTAATGCAGCAGTTCTGTAACAATGCAGACCGACTTGCCTACATCACGACCATCCTGGTGAATTATGTTTTTTGACTTGCAGCGCAGGTCTTCTTTCTGATGATCCCAGAACTGCCTCGAGCTGCCGTCTCTGTTTGATAGAAATAACTCGCCCCACCTCACCGGATCGGTTAGGATTTTCATTAATGCCTTCTCGTCGCGGGAGGATAACGCCGACAAATCTGTATTCATTTTCACCATCTTACCGTCACATTAATCCAAATCTGCCTTGACTTTCTCCGTTTCCCACCGCACCATTGGACTGAAGATTTTGAAACTAATTCAAGCGACAGCAGGATACTCAACATGACCGAAAAAGAAATTGAAGAACGGATCGCTGAGGTGAAGTCAATCCGATATGACAGCTCACTTGCGATTGTCGACTTCCAAGAAAACAGAGAGACTTTCCAGCTTATCGGTGACCGCAGAATGACGGAACCAATCAGCGAATACCTAGGCAAGAAAGTACATTTGTTCATCACCAGCCAGTCGGTATGGAGCTGGCAACCTCTTGACGAATTCAATCCGGAGAACGAATCATGACGCTTGATCACAATATCAAACAGTTCATGGATCACCAACTTGCAAACGACAGGTCTCCACACACGATTGGAGCACAGCAGCGAGATCTGAACCTGTTGCTCAATCATCTGGGTAACGATTGCAACACCCGCGATATAACATCCACCGATTTTGATGGCTTCTTTCTCTCGGAACCTGTAATCAACAAATCCAATGGTCAACCAAAGCAGACCTCTTCCATCAATCGCACACGGGCTTCGATCAAAGGATTCTTCCGCTGGTTGACTGACACTGCTAAGATCGATCATAATCCCGCCATCGGGATTCAGATCAAACGCAATAACAGAAAACCTCCGGTATTTCTGATCGAGGACGAAAAACGTGTTCTTCTGAAGACTATCCGATCCCAGAAAGGCTGGCAGGCAAAGCGAGATCTGGTGATCGTCAACCTCTTCCTGCAGACCGGTATTAGACTGGCCGAACTGGTTAACCTGAACTTCACTGATGTTAATCTGCTGGAGAAGAAAATCACGATTCAAGCCAAAGGTGGACAGATTGTCAATCGCTTTCTCAACACCAAGCTGCGTACAATCCTGCATCGTTATCTGAAAGGACGCAAGCAGGTATTCACTGAAAACCAGGCGCTCTTCCTCAGCCAGTTGCAGAAGAGAATTACTACACGACAAATCCAACGCCGTATTGATCAGTGGATAGCCAAAGCTGGAATCAACAAGCGTATCACACCCCATTCTCTCAGGCACAGTTTCGCAACCGGTTTGTATGCTCGCACCTCGAACATCCTTGTCGTTCAACAGGCGCTCGGACATGCTTCTATTGCCACCACGCAGATCTATTCTCACCTGCTGGACGAGTCTCTTGAGGAAGCCCTCGAGACTCTGTAGGCAAGGATTTGAGTTAATTGCATTCATATCAATCCTCGCCTTCATCGACTTCGATTCGGATGGTGAATCCTCCATGCTTGGCCAACCATGATGTCAACCTTTCAACAGTGATGTGGAGCACTGCGATGAAGAGAAGAAACCCTAAAACGCCTGTCAGTAGAGTCATTGCGACCTCGCCGGAAGATTTGATACCTGCTCCCCCGCGAGAGCACCATTTATACTTTGCACTTGTAAGGTGCTTCGAGCTTTGGATTTTGACTTTCCTGAATTTTCACCTGCAGAGTACCTAAGAACAGTCACATACGGACTCTTATGTGACCCTTTCACCATGTTCGACCTCGAGTTTATAAAGACTTGCACCATCCGATTCTCAGTGTTATGTGACCTTTTATTTCGATTTTGAAATTACTAACTTCTTGTAGTTGTAGAAAAATACTTGTAAATCTACATTTCAAATGCAGAATCGCACGTTTTCTCCATTGTCGACAGCCATTTTCTTGTACATTTATTCGAAATAGCTTGCATATCGGCATTTCAAATGCGATATTGCAACTATTTACAGGTGCAAAATGAGCGTAAAATACATCCATCGTAGCATCGAACCCATACTGCTAAAGGCTGCAGAACAGTTCCCTGCAATCACCTTGACCGGTCCTCGTCAGTCAGGTAAAACAACTACCTTGAAAGAACTCTTCGGGAAAACCCATCGCTATGTCTCTATGGATTTGCCTGATAATCAACTTGCTGCTGAAACAGATCCCCGTGGTTTCCTTGCTTTAAATCCTCCTCCCGTGATTTTCGATGAAATTCAGAATACTCCAATATTACTCCCATATATCAAATTTATGATTGACGAGCGAAGGGATGAAGCTGGCCGCTTTCTACTTTCAGGATCACAAAACCTTGCTCTTTTGGATAGAGTTACCGAATCGCTCGCTGGTAGAACTGCAATACTCAAACTTTTACCAATGTCCCAAATCGAGATTTCTAAGTATGAGGATTCACGATTTCCATGGGAACGTAATGATGATCTTTTGACGCGTACTTCCGTTCCTCTGACCCAACTTTGGGAAAACATGCTGCGTGGATTCTATCCAGAACTAATTTCTGAACCAACGATTAGATCGGAATCCTGGCATGGTAGCTATATTCAGAGCTACATAGAACGAGATGTTCGATCTATTCGTCAGGTTGGAGATTTAATCCTCTTTCAAACCTTCGTTCGAGCATTGGCTATCCGTAGTGGTCAACTACTTAACCTATCTGACCTTGGTCGAAGTATTGGTATTTCCAGCAACACAGCCAGGCATTGGTTATCTGTCCTGGAAGCATCCTACATGGTTATTATCCTCCGTCCATACTTTGTGAATGTCGGTAAACGCATGGTAAAATCACCAAAAATATATTTCACAGATACTGGCACGCTCTGTCATCTAACAGGTATCACTGAGCCCAAGCATGCGATTGCTGGTCCTATGGCTGGTGCCATTTTCGAAACCATGGTTGTGACTGATATATACAAACGATACCTTAGCCGAGGTGACATGCCTCGTTTATATTTCTGGAGGACATCAGCTGGCGTTGAAATTGACCTCCTCATTGACATAAACAACCGTTTGATTCCTATTGAGATCAAGCACACAGCTACTGCACGCCCAAGAATGGCATCTTCCGTCAAAACGATCTTCAATGATTTTCCTGAAAAAGTGACTCAGGGCTATGTAATCTATCCAGGTGAAACAGCGTTACCTCTCGCACCCAAGGTGTTAGCACTGCCCTATACTGAACTTTAGCCATAAACAATCTCATGATATAGAACACGTGCGCTCCCTGAATTGAGTCGATTAAGTACTCCAAGCTACCTCCAGTATGCCCACACGGTGGACTTGTGCGCTCCAGACTGGCATTATATCTCCTCGACCTCAACTTCCTCGATTTCATATTCAGAGCCTGGCAGACTTCGAACCTCCTTGCCGGAGTCCAGTTCTTTCTGTCGTTGTCTTGTCTTCTCTATCAACTCCAGAGCCCACTGTGCTGGACTGGGCAGGTTGATATCTGTTCCCTTTCTGGCATGTCTGGTTACCTTTAACGCCTCCAGATGTCGGATCAGAGTCTTTGACAGAAAGTCAACACTGTTAGGCTGAGCATCGCCTTCGATAGCACGCTGCAGTCTGATGAACACCATCCCTGCGGTAACAGCAATGGCATAATCCGAGGAATCGTTCATATCCGGAATATCCTTCTTAAGGCCATCCATGAATCGATTAAACATCACTTCTTCACCTGGCTTAAGGAAACGGTCGACAAAGCAACCGTGAACCATTGCATTTAGGCTGCCCTTTGGAGCACCTCCACGATTCTTATGATTTGCGCCATGTACTCGACAAACAGCATATCCCTTTACTGCTGGATTCTTGCACCTCTCTCCTGTTTTCTTATTCTTTGCCTTGCATCGCATATTCAGGTTATTTAATGGCATAGAGAATTCCCTTTATTGAGGGTTTTAATTGGTATCCAGCAGCGGCGGGGGGGCACGTTTTTGCCATCATTTCGACAATCTTATCTCGATGCATGGCGTTCCTCATACTCAAGATTAGGGAATTTCACAATTTCACCTTCCGGTGGTACTGCAGATCCTTTGAAGGTCCGGATGTAAATGATGTCTTCATCGATTCGCTCGATCCGGTCGGTCTTATCGAGGATGCAGATCAAGCCATACCATTTACCGGCAATGAAATGTCCACGATTCTGATATAGCGAAGCTTCCGACCAGCCCTTTGATATAGCTTCGTCACAGATAGAATCGATAATCTTCACCACATTCGGATCGATGGATACTGTATATTCCCAGTGACCAGTTGTCGGATACAGATATGGTTGTGCAGATTCAGGTTTCGAATCCTCATTGGTTTTCAATATCTCTTTCGGTTTGGGCAATGCTGCAGGTGGAGGACTGTAATTGGTATTCTCGAACAGCTTCCTGACTGCAACCAGATTTCTTGAATCGATGTTCTCAGCCACCCAATCCTTGATTGGTTCAAATCTTGTGGTCAAAGAATGCAAAGCAACTTCTGTCAGTCTTCCGTTGTGTACTGCATTTTGAGCTAACTTCATTCTACCTTCAATCCAGACAAAGTATTTAGCATCAAGCCTACGGTAGGATATGCCATTGATAACCATATCTTGCTGCCTGGCTTGACGTGTGCTCAACTCAATCATCCTTAGATCGGTCGAGACGTAAGGAATGGTTTGAACCAGTTCCTGCTGAAATAGTGTTTGCTGTTGTATTGCCATCATTCTGAAATTGTTAAAAAATCCATTTATGTTTAGGACGTTGCAGGCCATATTTAGGACGTTGAGACTCATGTCCTAAATATTAACTCCTGTCTGGGACTGGAGATTTAGGACGTGTTAGGACGTTTAGGACGTTTTGCCTATCCCTTATACGTGTGCGCGCGAACGTACATGTACATGAGGAGAAAAGAACTCTTTCTCGCACGCAGGGGGTATAGTAACGTCCTAAAACGTCCTAAACGTCCTAAAAGCACCACATTATCTCCTTTACTATCATCGTCTTACAAAACAGTGCATTATTTGCATGTCCTAAACAACGTCCTAAATTTTGACTCAACGTCCTAAACATTTTGACTGAAATTTGAATTATCATCAAAAGGGTACCTCCTCATCATGCCAATCATCATCCTTATCAATGTTTTCTTCACTCTCTGCGGACTCATCACTTGCCTCCAACCGGATCAATTGATATCCAGACACTGGATTACCAGAAGAATTCCGCGTCCAAGTAATTCCTATTCTGAAATCGGAGATAGTTCTGTCGCGTGCGGATTTCAAAGCCTTCCCAAGTCGAGTCTGCTGCGACCTCTCTGTTTTATCCCCTCGAACAGAAACCATCAGATCATTTTCCTCGCATAATCCATATAACGCCTTAGCGGTAACCGGTTCTGTAGCGAAAGCCGACCACCAGCCCTTGACAAATGCACGCCACATCTCGTTTTCTTCATCTGCATGCTCATAGAATTTCTCACGGTTCTGAAGGAATCCTTCAATTCCACAGAACTGCAGAATACCGCCGATCACTCTCGTCCAGTTCTCGAATGAACCTATTTTCCTACCGGAATAAGGCTGTCCGGCATGCACCCAGGCAGAAACCATTGTTAAAGCAGCCTCAACAAGCGCACGTCTATTTTCATGTGTCCAACCTTCAAGCGGATCATGTTTAAAGCCTTTCCGGTCGCGGGGTCGTTCCATTTTGGGATCGATTCGAATCCACATCACACGATCCGCAATCTCGCTGGAAGTCTGGAGATTATTCCCTGTTAGCAACCACATCGAACGATTGCGGACGGTAATATCCTTGTTCTGACCAAGCATGCGATCACTCCAGATATTCGCGGTCAGGACGGCTGCCAGTGTTCCGGAGTCGAGTCTTCTACGGGTTTCGGCATTGTCAAAGCCGATGAGCGGTCGTCCTTTCAACAGTTCAGATGATACACGTTTTCGCAATTCCTCTTCCTGATATGGCAGCGTCTGAATAACCATCCCTTCACCAGTTGCGATGATAGAAATCAGATTTGCAAGCAGTCCTTTACCACTACCGGGAGTCGGCGCATCGATTAAATGCAGCGGAGTCGGTCCATCGACCATCTGCCGCACGAATGGCAACAGAAATGAAGCGACAGCATTAGCTCTATCCGCTTGAGTTACAAACGGAAAGTCGATAAGTAAATCCTCAGCAATCAATGATCTTGCTTCGGAAACCTGAGCTGGCGATGGATTCTTGGGAACGATGATCCCCGCCAGATCATGACTAAGTTGTAACCACGCCCGGTTGCTCTCGTGATATCCATTGGTCGTGATCAATTTTCCATCCTGCCCGACAAAGGGAGTGCTCATCACATTCTCAAGCTGTGGTAATCCCGGATGAGGATCACTCACCAATGCGTTGGTGATTTCCCGAGGTGGTTTTGCAGGTTTGATATAGTCTTCCGTCTCTAAAATCCAGTCGGCATTCTCGAATAGAAACACATTGACCGTATCCTTGTTCATGATCTCGATGTGGATCGGATTACCATCATCTTCCCGGATGCGAACAAGTTGTCCGGATCGCAGGAACAGAGAGGGTTGATTATTCTGCCTGTTTACTTCGAAAACCATTTCCCATGTATCGGATAGAACATCGCTTAACTGCCTATTGATTGCTATTATTGCAATCTTAGAGTTTTTTTTTCTCTTAATGGACATTGATCCTCGTGAAATCGTTGGATCATATCCATCACCTAAACTGTGACCGGCAAGGGCATTCTCAATTGTACCCTGTCCATAAGTTCTGCCATCAGAATAATGCTGCTTATCCCATTTCTCCGGTCTCGACAATCCGGATTGTCTGAAGAGAGTATCTAACCGGATCGCATCGTAATTCGTCCACCATGCCAGATGGTTGCAAAGAGCTTGATCAGCCTCCGATTGAGATGGATATCCCGCCCCTTCCCAATCTCCACGCCACAGCGTTTCAAACTTTATCCCATTGTTTGATCTAATTGCCTTGGCAATGATCTCATCATCATTCAGAACCGGTGGATTCCTGCCGTTCGGTCGAGATGGCTTTCCTTTCGTACGCGTTTTCTTAAAAGTCCTCGCATGCAGCTGGTTAAGTTCCTTCTGAAAATCCCTAAGCTTGCCAATATCATAATCCAAACCGGTTACGGTGAAGAAACGATTGGAATCGTACATCTCGATACGATCCTTGCGCCTTCCACGCGGTGGCAACTGTCCAC
>CAYSUA010000276.1:0-8035 GCA_964433795.1 uncultured Desulfobacteraceae bacterium
CCTGCGACGTACAGGAAGTACGTCTCGGCATAAACCCTTGTGCGGCCTTGCTCAGCGAAAAAATCGCTCATTTCTGAATTGGACACGTTTCTGCCCCATTGCTTTTCGTGGATGGGTACTAGCTAAAACGGAATGTTGGAACGTTGGGAAAAGGGGCTAAAAAATGAGAACACCCCAACCATGGGAATAAAGGAGGATTCGGTGAAGATTACCATCGAGTTTTTAGGATTGCCGAACCTCTCCGGCGTGCTCGGGAAGAAAAGCGAGATCGAATTTCCAGGTGGAACGGTCTCGGATCTCACTTCATACCTAATTCGACGTTACGGCCCCAAAATTCGACAGATGCTGCTCGATTCAGACGGGAAGCTGGATTCCACCATTCAGGTCATGATCAATGACGATGGGTTTCTCCCTCGACAAGAATTAAGCGAAAAATCGCTTAACGAAAACGATATCGTAAGATTCATGCTGCTGGCCGGTGGAGGGTAATAAATTGAATATTTTATATTGACGATTGAAGATTGTAGGACCTAATTCGAACTAATTTCGATTCAATACTCTTTTCAATATTCAATTTTCAATATTCATTGGAAAATTATGTCTTATTTTGTCGTAAATGAAAAGTGCAACGGATGTCTGTCTTGCGTAGAAAACTGCCCGGCGTCCGCCCTGCGATTTGAGGATACCGGCAACGGTCGAAGCCTGTTGCACAATATGGCCCTGTGC
This sequence comes from uncultured Desulfobacteraceae bacterium, assembly GCA_964433795.1. GTDB lineage: Bacteria > Desulfobacterota > Desulfobacteria > Desulfobacterales > SURF-15 > DUZK01. Next base: position 727 of record CAYSUA010000276.1, read on the forward strand.
GCCCGGTGCGGTCAATGTTGGCGCATATGTCCACAGGGGGCTATCGACTTTCAGCATCTCTTACAAAACCAATGGGATCACGTTATTACCCTGGACCTGGTGAGGTGCAAAGTCTGCGGGGAACCGATATATACCAACGATTTTAATGAGACACTTCAGGAAGCGCTTAACGAAAGTCTCGATGAGCTGTGTCCGAAGCATAGAAAGAAGAAAGCGGCTGCCCCATGGCCGAGGCTGGCGCCCGGCAGGCCCATACATGGAGATAAAGCACAATGATAACGGGGGATCTCAAACCGGTTGAAGAAATTGCTAAAAGCATTTCCGGCTTTTACAATGTCCTTGTGCTCGGTTGCGGAAGCTGTGTTACGGTATGCCTTTCCGGTGGGGACCGTGAAGCAAAAGCACTTGCCCAAGAGCTCGCCCGCTTTCGCTATTATGAGACCTCCCCTCCTGTTTTTCAGAAGGACACGATCGAGCGGCAGTGTGAAAGAGATCTGATTGAAACCTTCCTAGACGTTCCTCCCGAAACGGATGCAATTCTGTCTTTAGCCTGCGGCGCCGGCGTTCAAACCGTATCGGATGTTTTTGACACCCTGACCGTGATCCCGGCATTGAACACAACGTTTCTGGGGGCGGCGGATGCACCCGGTATCTGGCGGGAAAAGTGTCAAGGCTGCGGAGACTGTCTGCTGGAAATCACAGGCGGTATCTGCCCCGTGGGTCGGTGTGCCAAAGGTTTGTTCAATGGACCCTGTGGGGGATCGCAGGGCGGGCACTGCGAAGTTCACCCGGAGATCCCTTGTGCCTGGGCCTTGATTTACTATCGATTAAAGAAGCAAAACAGACTTCATCAACTGAAGGCAATCTACCGTTCAAAAGACTGGCGCCCCGGAGGCGCCGCCGGTCCCAGGGAGCGCAAGCGCACCGGCATCGGGGGGAGTCCCCCATAAGCGCTGAGTTGTTTTTGCCCTCTGCCCCATGCTCTTTAGCCGATCTTAAGAACCATCGCGGCCGCCGTATCCCCTGCAGCGCACCCCCCCCAGAGCAGATATCCGCCGCCTTTCATGGCAACCTCTTCGATTCCTTCGATGATGCATCTCCCTGCGGTAGGCGCCTGGGGATGTCCGAAAATCAAGGAGCAACCAAAATTGTTGATGGTATCGGCGTCAACATTCAATTCCTGGGCAAAATAGATATCGTTTACCGCAAAGGGATTGTGCGTTTTGATGGCAGCCACATCCTGAACCGTTATCCCGGCCTTTTCCAATGCCATTCTGGCAGCCGGCACGACGGCCTTTGCCATAAATCCCTTTTTCTCCCTGGCATATCCGTATGAAATCACTTGGATTTCGATTTCAGGATCCCGGCTGAGCGCTTTCGCCTTATCCCGTGTGGTAACGGTAACGCCGCAATTGCCATCCGCCGGATGGGTCTGGGACCCGAAGGTATGCACCCCCTCCGGGATGACCGGCCTTAAGCCGGCAAGGCCTTCGGCAGAACTCTCCATTACACCTTCGTCGGCTTCCAGAAGAATCGTTTTCTTTTTGGACAGTTTCACTTCTGCCGGAAACATGTACCGTTTTTGAAACGCCCGGTCATCATCAAGACCGTCTTTATACTGCTCATATCTCCTCAAAGCCAGGGCATCGCACTGCTCCCGGGTAACACCGGTTTCATTGGCAACATTTTCCGCGGTCTGTATCATGGCATTTTTGGCCCAGGGGTCTCGGCCGAAATTATCCATCAACCAGTTTTCGGACAAAACCTCTCCGCCGGGTCCCTTCGGGTTGGGCCATACGGTGTGCGGCCCATTGGAGCATCGGTCTACCATGAGACAATAGGCATTCTGATACAGGCCGGTCTCCACCCCGACGCTGGCCTGGCATATACAGGTGCTGGAAGTGGTGCAGGCCTGACTGATGACCATTCCCGGAGCCGATTCAGCCCCCATCAGAGCAGATGCCCAGGGCCCGCCGTAAAACCATTGGGGTTGTCCGATGGTAATTCCCAGGTAGACAAAATCGAACATCGAGGGATCCCAGTCTTTTCCCGCAAACCACCTTTTGGAAGTATCGGCACCGAGTTGTATGGCATGTTCATTGGCCAGGCTCCCCTGCCACCGGGCAAAGGGCGTACTGTAGTATCCTCCGTAAGGAATATACACTTTTGTCAACATAGTTCAGACCTCCCCATTATTTTTTATTACTGGACTATACCAATAAAGCTGTAATTGCATGGAACTTAGAAATCTTTAGCACAATTCAACTGGAGTGTTGGAGCAATGGAGTACTGGAGTGTTGCAAAAGAAAAAAATAATCTTTGAATCAATACTCCATCACTCCAGTACTCCAATACTCCGAATATATAATCGAAATTTAAAGACCAAAAACCCAACCCCGGATCACTTCCGATATCATTGCTGCGTGCGATAAGATTTCTCTTTAATCATCACTCCATCTTCCGTGCTGCTCCCTGAGAATGCGGTGAAGTATTTTTCCGGTGGCAGTTCGGGGCATATCATCATCCTGGATAAATTCGATTCTTTTCGGGCGCTTGTAACCGGCCAGTTTGTCTTTGGTAAAGGATAGAATATCCTTTTCCAGATCTTTCCCCGGTTCATGGCCGGTATTCAACACCACGATCGCCTTGACCGCTTCTCCCCACTTATCATCGGGAACACCGATTACCGCAATATCTCTTACGGCCGGATGGGCTCCCAAAACGTTTTCCACCTCGGACGGATACACATTCTCACCGCCGGTGATGATCATGTTCGCTTTCCGATCCACCAACACATAATAGCCATCCTCATCCCGACACCCCATATCGCCGGCTGTGGACCACTCGCCATGGAAGGCCTCACGGGTCTTCTCCGGTTCTTTCAGGTATTCTTTGAATAGCTCCGGGGTTCGGTAGAAAATCTCCCCCACTTCTCCATCCGGAACTTCTTCGCGTTTTTCATCGAGTATCTTGATCCGATCCGACCCGAACACTTCTCTGCCGATGGAGCCGAGTTTTTCAAACTGATCCTCGGGCCTCAGCAGCGTAATCAAGCCGCCCTCGGAAGTACCATAGGCTTCCCAGAGCTCGGCGTTCTTAAAATAATCCATGATGCCGAGCTTCAAGTCCTTGCGTGCCGGAGCCGAAGAAACAAGCAGTTGCCGAATGGAAGAGACATCGTACTTGTTTTTCACATCGTCCGAAAGCGCGAGCATCATGATGTAGTGGGTGGGCACCAGTGAAGTAAAGGTTATCTTATACTTATCGATGGTTCGCAGAAGATCTTCGGGATCAAAGCTCGCCATGTTGTAAACAAATATCGGTGCCCCCACCAGCGTGTACGGAAAAGAGTAAAACGTGGAATTGACGTGGCACATGGGCATTACCAGCATGACCTTGTCAGTGGGGCGAACGCCTTGGTTCATGACGGTAAGAACATATTTGGCAAGGTTCCCCTCGTGAGTTCGAATAACCCCCTTGGGTTTACCGGTGGTACCGGAGGTATATATAATATTCCAGGCGTCATCCCCATCCACCATCAGATCCGGTTCATCCGGAGAAGAATTCTTCAGCCACGCTTCAAACCCGATATAGCCGTCCGGCACCGGGCCGTCTCCCAGATAGATATAGGCATCTTTAGGAACCGGTAGATCGTCCTTTATGGAATCGATGATCTCTACAAAGGGAGCTTCCACTATGAACGCCTTGCACTCTGAGTGGTTGACAATGTATTCGATATCCTGGCCGGTCAACCGGAACATGACCGGAACGGCAATCTGCCCTCCCTTGGCACAACCGGCATAGATATCCATCCACTCCCCCCGGTTGTAGGCAATAATCGCAAAGGTTTCTTGATGGCCAACGCCAAGATCCTTCAATCCGTTGGCCAGACAACAGGCTCGCTCATTCCACTCCTTGAAGCTGAATTCTTTGAATTTATCCTGCCACCCCAGTTTGTCCGGATAATGTAAGGCATTCATTTTCAATATGGTTCCGGCATGCATCCACTTACTTGTCGTCATTTCAAATGCCTCCTTCCATTGCAAACAGGGCCGCCCCGAACGCACCTGAATATTGCGGATAATCAGGGACCAGGACTTCCCGTCCGATTCGCTCCTCCACCATCTTCACTAAATACGGGTTGTACGCGACAACCCCCCCGCTCATAACCACGGTATCTCCCAAAGCGTCCATCTCCAACAGCCGCTTGATGACCGAAAGGTAAAGTCCCTTAACAATGTCCGGGACTTTTTTCCCCTGCCTGATCTTTTCCAGCACCTCTGTGGCTGAAAACACCGTGCAGTAACTTCCCAGTTCAACCTGCTCGGTCGCCTGCCTGGCCAGGCCATCCATATCCTGAAGCGGTATGTCGAGCCGCATGGACATCTCTTCGAGAAATGCGCCGGTACCTGCTGCACATTTCCGGTTCATCTTGAAACTGATGCGGTTTCCTTTTTCATCCAGTTTAATGACCTTGTTGTCCTGGCCGCCGATATCGATGACGGTGATGGCTTTGGGGAAATGAAAATAGCACCCTTTTGCATGGCAGCCGATTTCCGTTTTGGTTTGGTCTGAGAACGTGACATTATTGCGGCCATAGCCGGTGGATACCGTTTTTACAATATCGGTTCGAGAGGAGTTTGCCATCTTAAGTGCAGATTCAAGACACGATACGGCGGTATCTGAAAAATCGGTCCCTGATTTTTTCTCAGAGCGACCGATAAGAATTTTCTGCGGATCAAGGATGGCCACTTTGGTACGTGAAGCCCCGATATCAACACCCGCAAAAATTGGAGACGTCATCGCCTTCACACCATTCCTTCTTCAAGCTGCTCGATGAAAGCTTCGATGTTGGTTTTGGTCTGCTCTTCGGAATAACACCGCAGATCGTTTAAATCTCCGTTTATGATAAGGGCCGGCACACCAGTGTTCCCGCGCAACCGTTCCGGCATTCCGTAGCGGCTGTTGGTATTGTTCGGGCAGGTTTTGGCATCATGAAATATGATGCCGTCAAATTGATAGAGATCACGGCACTTTTGAATATATTTTTCTTTATACGCTTCATCCCGGACGATGAACAGCTCGGTATAAGCAAGCGCCATGCTCTCAAACGGGTTTGCCGGATCGAGTTGTTCATATATCCAGCTGTTGCAGTAAGTCGATGCCACCACGCAGGCTTTAAGCTCTGACAACTGTTCTGAAAGGGCCCGCAGCTTGCCCCAAATGGGCATCCCTTCCCAATAGAGACGGTGCTTTTCATCTTCAACCGCTCCGATTCCGTTTTGGATCCGATCCTCCAATTCCGGAAGCAGGATTTCATAGTAATCCACACCGGCCTGAGTCCCGCGAGCCACCACCGCAGGCGCCATATGGATGGTGGCATCGAAAAAAGTCCAAGGAGAAGGCACGGCTGATGCGGTTTCAAGGCACGTGCGCCAAAGTTGAGAGGTTTTCTTAGACAAAGCCACCGTTTCCTTGAATCGATCCATATCGAATTTGACACCACCCACAGCTTCAAGACCGGGTATCAAATCCTCTATTTGCTGGGCGATCTCCTTTACCTGATAGTCTCTGATTTCTCCAATGTCCCTATAGGTGTGGACACCCGTAAGCGGTACGTTGAAGTGCCTGGCATACCAGGCAAACCAATCCTTAACGTCTCGGCATTGATTGGTATTAAAAACCAGCACATCCGGCCGGGGCACTGCGGAAATATTATAAACCTTAGTGAGGGGGGTCTTTTTCTGGAGAAACGCTCCGATATCGCTGGTAAGGTATGAACAAATATCCGGCGAATACCCCTCGGCGTTGGCATAGGGAATAACGTCGGCAGCCATTCGGGATGCTCCGAGCATAGCGCCGTGATTTTCCGGATAATAAACCAGAAATCCCATGCCTCTCAGAAGCTCTGCCGGACCGACGCTGCTGCACCAGGCAATCTTTCGATCTCCGGATTGTGACGCTCGATCCAATTCCAGAAAATGATCCGCCATCACCTGTTTCAGGTTACCGGAACACTCAAAGGCTTTTCTTTTTGCTGTTGCGGTTTGCCTATCAGACATCTCGCTTTAACTCCCGAATCTAAAATTGAAAAATGAGCTTTTTATGAGAGTGTTTAGTATTTGGTGTTTAGTGTTTAGCACACCACCAATACCCTGATATCACATGATATATTTCTTTCTAAATACTATATACAAAACACTAAACACTTGATGAATTCGACTTTTTACGAATTCATGAATATTCAATTTCTACTGCTTCGGTTCCAACGCCTTCACCAGCGCCATCAGCGTGGTGTTATACGGAGTCTCCATTCCCACCTGACGGCCGTATTCCACAAATTTGCCGTTTATATAGTCGATTTCGGTTCTTCGTTTGTTTTCAATATCCACTAGCATGGAAGGTTTGTGATTCCCTGCTTTTCCCATATATTCCATGCAGTACGGGTAAAATTGCCATCCCAGGGCGATCTCATTTGCCCGGGCCACCTGAACACATTCTTTAACCAGCGCATCGATGATCTGAAAAACAATGGGATCGTTCATGGCCTGGGCCATGGTCATTCCGGTCACAGCACATACCGGATTCATACAGGCATTTAAAATCCCTTTTCTCCACACCATGGAGATGATCTCTTGGGTATGATGGGTGAGCAGTCCGCTCCGTGTCAACGCTTCCGCAACGGCCACGGCAGCCTGTACGGATTCAGGATCGAGTTCTTGAATAAAATGGGGAGTATGATGAAAAGGAATCCAGACGTGTCCGGGTTTTTCCAGTTCACAACCGTAGTTTACAACGGCTCTCAGCACCGGCTTACTGCCTAAAACTTTGTCCAGCTCAAACTCCGTATCAATTCCGTTTTGCCAGCTCACCACAACCATACCCTCTTTATAGAAACCTTCAATTGCCGAGGCGATGAGCGGAATCGCGTATGCCTTTACCGTCAACAGGATGACGTCCGGAATCTGATCGCCAAGATCGTCCACACTGGTGCATATCCGGGAAACAGGCTGCTGCAATTCTTCAGCCCCTTTTATGATGATTCCGGGGTTTAGGGCAGGCTCCACCAGTTCCGGTATGACATCGCAAAGGGTTACCTCGTAGCCTCCCCTGGCTAAAAAGGCGGCCACAATGCACCCGACCGGACCTGCTCCCACCACAGCAAAGGATTGCGGACGAAAATCGGCTTTTTCTTCCATGCTAATACCTCCCCTTTTTTTACCGGTTCGAGTCCGTTTCTTCAATCATCCGTTATCCGTGGTATCCAAAATCCCAAAGGCTTCGGAATCTAAAAGCTGCAGACCGTTTT
>CAYSUA010000277.1:0-8028 GCA_964433795.1 uncultured Desulfobacteraceae bacterium
AGGGTTAAAAGAAAACACCACCTTGACTTTCACCAAAATTCCTAGCGAAAGTACCGGTGAAAGTCGCAAGGTGGAGCGAGACAACTTCCTGTAATCATTATTAAAATGTTGGTGGAGGCGGCGGGAGTCGAACCCGCGTCCGAAAACATTCCACATTGGCGTCTACATACTTATCCTGGATTTTAGTTTCACTCATCACAGCTCCTCCAAGCCGGATATATGATGAGTTATCCTGTTAAAATTCGCTTCACCCTAACAGGAGATCAGGCTCAGCTATCCTGCAAAGTCGACGCCCCATTCGGGATAGCAGGCATCCCCCGGTGGAACGGTAGCTGCCTAAGCAGCTACGGCGTAATTATAATCGTCTGCGATTACGTTTAAGCTCCCGTCGTTTAACGTGCGGACAGGAAAGCACGGTATGCAGCCAAAGCTTCTTTGTCCCCGTCGAAGCCGTTTCGCCCCCACAATAGGATGAGCACAAGGCTCAAAGCAGAAAGTGCAGATGTCGGTTGGATAGTAAAAATCGCAGCGATTTCAAAGAACAACGCAGAAAGATGATAAGCTGAAAGGGGCTATTTGTCAAGAATTTTGATGTATTAGCCCAGACCCGGTTTGTGTAGAATTGGTTACTTATTTTTAGAATTGACAACCTCTTCATATTTAGTTATACTTTCAATAAAATAGTAGGAGTAAAGGTATGGAAGTTGTAAATGTCTCCCCAAAAGGTCAAATTTTGATTCCAAAGGCCCTCAGAGATAAACATGGAGTCATTCCCGGATCAAAGGTTCAAATTCTTGAATCGCAGAACGGTCTATTGGTTAAACCGGCTCCGGAGGATCCCATTTCGGCAGCTTGCGGGTTTTTAAAAGGAGATTTTTCTCTCACGCAAGATTTGATTGATGAGCATCGGAAAGAGTTAGACAATGAATGATCCTATCGTTTTGGATAGTTTCGCGTTGGTATGTTTTTTTCATAAGGAACCCGGTTGGGATAAGGTGAAAGCGGTCTTTTATGATCTATCTTCATCCGGCCAAAAAGCTTTTCTCAGCGCCATAAACTGGGGAGAATTCTATTATATTTTGAAAAGAAGGGTGGGAAAGGATAAAGCAGAGGAGGCGCTGGCGCTGTTGGAACAACTTCCCATTACCATCACCCCTGCAGACAATGAATCGGTTAAGGAGGCAGCAGAGATAAAATCCGATTTTCCTGTTTCTTTTGCCGACGCCTTCTGTATCGCCCTGGCGCAACGCTTAAACGGTCAGGTCCTTACCAATGATCCAGAATTTGAGTCGGTTCAACATCTGGTCACCGTATCCTGGTTGACAAAAAACAAAGGGATCAAACCTGGAGGTGAAAACTGAGATCCAGATATGCCGGATAAACCCCACAGCAAGAAAGGCCTGGTTAGGATTTGGTTTGCATTTCTTTACTCTTTAAATGGATTGCGTTTCGCCTTAACCAGGGAAACGGCATTTCAGCAAGAGGCGTGCATATATCTTATACTTCTGGTCATTCTGTTCTTTTTACCGCTCTCGATTCTCTTTAAGTGCGTTCTTTTTTTCGCAAATACCCTGGTGCTGGTCGTTGAACTTTTGAATTCCGCTATCGAATCCATTGTGGATATGACATCGCCGGATTATCATGATTTTGCCAAACGCGCCAAGGATCTTGGAAGTGCGGCTGTTTTGATGAGCATTACGCTGGCAATCGTATTATGGCTTTGTGCGATATACCTTGTGGTGACCGGCAAAGGGGTATGATTGCTGCTGAGAAAGGAGTCTCTATGAACTATCGAACCTTGGGCCGGACAAATTTAAAGGTATCGGAGCTCGGATTCGGCTGTGGAAACGTGGGTGGGATTCTGGTCAGAGGCGACCACCGTACCATGGTGAACGTGGTGGCACGAGCCATAGAACTGGGCATCAACTACTTCGATACCGCCCCGTTTTACGGTGATGGTAAATCGGAAACCAATCTGGGCAGGATATTAAAGGAATTGGGAAGCGACGTGCTGGTCGGAACGAAAATCATGCTGACGGCTGCAGAAATGGACCGGATTGAAGACGCCGTGGTCGCTTCGGTTAACAAGAGTTTGAAACGATTGCAGCGAGATTCGATAGATTTGATGCAGCTTCACAACCCCGTCAGTGCTCATCGGCTACCCGACCAGCGTCAGGTTGGTGTTGACGATGTGGAACGGGCTGTAAACGCGTTCCAATCGCTTCAGAATGAAGGAAAAATTCGATCCTTCGGTTTCACCGGTCTAGGTGAAACCGATGCATTGCAACAGGTGGCGAAATCCGGCACTTTTGATACCATTCAAACCTGCTACAACCTGCTGAATCCAAGTTCAAGGTTACAGGTTTCCTCTGATTTTCCTTTCCAGGATTATGAAGAGCTCATGCATCGGGCATCCGACCACAGGATGGGCATCATTGCCATTCGTATCCTTGCAGCCGGGGCACTCAGTGGAGCAATGGACCGGCATCCAATTGCCATTCCTTCTGTGGCGCCCATTTCATCGGGACCTCAATACGCCGATGATGTTGAAACGTCCAAGGCGTTCAGGTTTCTTATGGAGGAAGGAATCACGAAAAACCTGGTGGAAACAGCCATCAGATTCGTGTTAAGTAACGATGAGGTTTCCACCGCCTTGATCGGTATCTCGAATCAGGAACAGATCGAACAGGCAGTGAAATACGCCAATAAGGGATCTCTTCCTGAAGAAATTCTTCCGCGCCTGAGTAAAATATGGTCCGGTTTTGGATAGGAAAGACGGGTGACGGCCAATAGTCCGGTACTTAATGCAACAAAAACAGAAGGGAGTTACAGTGGAAAATGAAACGGCTACATATATCATGGCAATGAAAAAATTAAATGAAGCGCTTCTGTTAGGACTTGATACAGCTGTTAAAACAATGAAAAGCTGGAATGAATATACCCCGGAAAAGCGTGAAATCATAATAACATCAATTGAAAAATTGATAGAGCAAAGTTATAAGATGCTGGATCTGAGCCCGGAAAGTGAAGCATCTTAGGATGACAGGTCGTATATCGGTATAATTATCACTGTTATCACACTGATACGAGTTGAGAGGATGAATGAAAAAAGTAAATCCGGAATATATTAAAAGAGTGAACCAAATCGTAAATAACTCACCCTATTTCTCATTAATCTCCATGACACTTTGTGATGCGGGGATCGGGTATTCAATAGTCGAGATCGATATCGATAAAAAGCACCTACAGCCATTCGGTTTTGTTCATGGCGGTGTTTTTTCGTCCATCATCGATGCAGCGACATTTTGGGCTGTTTTCTACGGTGTGGAAGATCAAAGCACAGGGTTGACTTCAGTCGACCTCAAGCTGAACTATCTCGAACCGGTCGCATCCGGCAAACTCATTGCAAAGGGCCGGCAAATAAGACTCGGTAAATCCCTCGGGTACGCCGACGCCGAAGTGACAAATGGAGAAAATAAAATCGTCGCTCACGGCACATCGACGCTGATGGCGCTTCCGGGAAGGGCGTTGACCGCAGATCCGCCGCTTCCTTCTAAATTCATCGATTAACTATCTTGCTCTATCAAAGAAACCGGTTTCAGATTAAAAACAACCCCTAGTTTTAAGGCGATGGCTTCCAGTTTTTTCAACTGGTCCGACGTCATGGGGATGCCTTCCACCAGATTTTTTTGACGTAGAAACTGTTCTTTCTCTCCAGGAAGAAACATCAAATCATTGCCGCAATGGCGCGTGGTTCGTACCGATTCCCCGATCCGTTTTTTTGCCTCCGCCATGGGATATCTCGTATCAATGGCATAGGCCTCGATGGTTTGCGAAACCCACTCCGGTGTTTCCGGTTTTCCATCCGCATCCAGTCTGCGGATTAAGCCCGGTTCTCCACCGCCTATCACATTGTCGAGTTCTACGAGCATGTTGAGACCGAACCCCTTGTAGCCGAAAAACGTTCCGCCTAAAGGCGCGACCCAGAATTGTTTTTTGAACACCTCATCAAAGGCGAGCGGATAATTAATATCCTCACCAGCGGGACCTTTTAGCAAACCGCTTTCCACAGCTTCCAATGAGACCGCCTCTTCATAGCCCAAATTTGAAAGTTCTTTCTGAAGACCCGCCTCATTGTCCTTTTGAGCCAACGACCGATGTACGTCACGCAACAGTGTCTTTCGATCTCCTTTACCAATATAGAGCATACCGTCCGAACCCGTCTCAATGCCTAATTTGCTCGCATTATTGTTGGCGACACGAATCGTAGGGCTCACCGCCCGTTGGGTCGTGGCCATATCGATTGTGATAATCCCCTGGTCATAGGGAATAGACCAAGCCATTGGATTGGTTCCGAATCTCTTTTTCACTCCATCATATCGGGTCCGGTTATCCGATGGTTCTCCTTGAGGCTCGATAAACGGTTTGGTGTAGGAGGGACTTGTGCAGGTCACTTTCGCAGCCAAATCGTTTTCTGCAATCATTTCGGAATAGATGCCGCAGTTTCCAAAGTGCGTGGAATTTTGGATATATGCTTTGGCATATCCGAGCTGTTTGGCAGTTTTGATGATCTCGGGGAGGATTTCCAAAGCCACGTAATGGCCAAGCAGCCCCTTTGCATCGACGGCCATCATCGTCGGATATTTTCTCGCTTGGACAACAAAATCGCCGTCATTTCCCTGTTTTTTCAAATCATCGGAGTTGCAAATTCTTTTAAATCCAAGTCGATCGTAATCGTCCTGTATTTTTACGAATACGTCATTAAGCTTATCTCCACCGGCAATACCGTGATCCGGGTCGCCCCGCAGATCCGCTTCAACCAGTATTTTTGCAGTAGCCATGGCCTGCCTGTCTGTCATTCCGATTTGGGGTCGAGTTAAAACCTGCCGCCCAAGTTCCATTAAATCCTCTGCTCTGTACCGACCTGCTTCCATCTCTATTTTCCTTTTCAACGTTACTAATTATCCGCTTATGCAGAAACCACAAGCCAAGTACCTGCGGCTTCGAAGATAATCCGATTCGCGGACGTATGAAACTCGTGCATAAGGGAGCGTAACACCGAACAGGGCTTCGAGACAAACATAGGATCCATTTTCACGGAACCAACCATGTTGCTTTCAATCCGTTCGCGTCCCAATCAAATCGAGCCCGCCGATGTCCCAACACACTCAGCCTCAGCCAGTCCATGGAATCGATTCCACAGGAAATGGTCATAAAATTCTTTCTGACGCTCTCACTTTTCATAACCGACGGGACTTTATTGAGCAGAAATTCGGGCAGCCCGGGTGACGGCTGATCAATGGGGGCGCCGGGAGGTTCGGTGGTGCCGAAGTTGAAGCGGCTCGCAACTCCGGTTGCCGCCCATTGCTCGTCGGCAAATTTGTCTGACCTATGCAATGTTGCTCGCCCTGCTATCCTCAGTTGAATTTTCTTCTTCGGATGATAAAAAAGCCAAGTAACAGTATCGGAATTCATAATCTCTTGAGCTTTGGCAGCCCGAGCGTCTGTATGGCAAACCAGAATCCGCTCGGCTACTATAACCTCTCTTAAAATAACCATGCGCAAACTGCTTCCGTGTTCTCCCACCGTCCCCAAAACCGCCCGATGAAACGGATCGTTGAAATGGGTGGCGCCCCGTTCGAGCATCGCCCAGACCTCATTCAATACCCCGTCCAGGGTATCCCATTTTCCCTTTTTTCTCCTCATATCATTCCTCTACCAACCGGCTCAATATGCACAATTTCAAGAACCAATACCCGAAAAAGCCCCTTATGGCAATGGTCATTCCGAAGACATTCATATGGTTTGAGACATACTCTTAATCGGGTCCCGATGGTGTCACGGAATTGACGACGCCCCTCTCCCATGAACGGAAACAGTAAAAAATAGGATAAAAATAAGAGATTTTCCTCGATTGGGATTTTATTGACCGATTATTTCCTCCTGCAAGCCCGGTCGGTACGATTCTTGTATAGAATAGAGAGGATGATAATTTCTGTTGACCCTATATACTTTGAAGCAGTGAGGGTGTAGCCGTGAAAATCAAAACAAAACTATTATTAAGCTTCCTCATAATCGTCATCATTACTTCGGTATCGAGTTTGTTTTTCCTTCTCAGGGTTAAATCTATAAATCAGTCCATCAGAACCCTCAAAAACCTGTTGGCTATGGAAGAATTGCTCCAAAAAGAGTCAAACGAGTTTCAGGCAGTGGTGGCTCAGACTGAAAGAGAATTTGAAATCCTTCAAAAAACTACCATCGCAGGATTTCTGGGGGGTATCTTTCTGGCCCTCATACTATCCCTGTTTCTGGGTTCTTTGCTCTTGAAGCCCATCAGAGGGTTGTTGGTTACCACCCGTCGTTTTTCGGAAGGTAATATGGCATCGAGGGTAGACGTTCAGACCTGGGATGAAATCGGCATTCTGGGCAACGCCTTCAACCAAATGGCTGAAAATATTGATCAGTACGTTCACCAAAGAGATAAAGCGGAGGAAGAATTAAATCGTCACCGACTCAAACTTGAAGAAATAGTTGCAGAACGGACTATAGAGTTAAAAGAGACCAATAAAATACTTGAAGCGGAAATCGTTGAAAGAAACCTGTCTGAAAAAGAGCGGACCCGGTTGTTTGATCAACTTCAAATAACCCAGCGGATGGAAGCCATCGGCACACTTGCAGGCGGCATTGCCCACGACTTCAACAATATCCTGGCATCCATCATGGGGTATACCGAATTGGCCATGGAAGAAGTAGAGGAAAAAAGCCAGGCACATCATGATCTCGGTCAGATTTTCAAAGCCTGCAGTCGTGCAAAGGATCTAATCTATCAAATCCTCACGTTCAGTCGGCAAACCGAACAAGAGCGTGTCCCGGTGCAAGTGAGTCATGTGGTCAAAGAAGTGCTTAAATTGCTCAGGGCTTCTATACCTTCAACCATCGATATCCAGCAAAGAATTACGAAAAATCTCAATCATATCCTTGCAGATCCGACTCAAATTCACCAAATCATCATGAATCTTTGCGCCAATGCTGCTCACGCCATGCAAGAAAACGGGGGAATTTTGGAAATCAGATTATTTCAGGTCACCCTAAGCGCTGACTTTGCAAACAAATATCCGGATATGAAACAGGGCCAATATGTCAAATTGTCCTTTAAAGACACCGGCCACGGCATACCCCCAGAAGTCAGGGATTCCATCTTCAACCCTTATTTTACGACGAAGGAAAAAGGTGAAGGCACAGGCTTAGGGTTGGCAGTGGTGCACGGAATCGTAAAGAATCTTGAAGGAGAAATCACGGTAGACAGCGAGCCGGGGAAAGGTTCAATTTTCGATGTTTATCTGCCGGTTATAGAAGACGAAGATCAGAAAAGCATACAGCATATTGAACCGCTTCATATCGGTCATGAAAATGTGTTGTTGGTGGATGATGAACCGGGAATTGTTGAAATGGGAGGAAGAATGCTGGAAAGTTTGGGTTACCAGGTGACCACCCGTACCAGCAGCATTGAGGCGCTTGAACTATTCAAACATGAGCCTGGAAGATTTGAACTCATTATCACCGATATGACCATGCCGAACATGACGGGGGATCGCTTTGCCCAAGAAGTGATGAAGATCAGACCCGACATTCCCATAATCCTGTGCACCGGATACAGTCGTCTGATTTCGGAAGAAAAGGCCAAGGAAATCGGTATTAAGGCATTTGTAATGAAACCCCTGGTGAAAAGGGAATTATCCAGCATTGTTCGACAGGTGCTCGATAAGGAGCAATCATGACACCGGTTAAGAAAGCGTTTTCAGCGAAATTAAAGTGAATCGCATGTATACAAAAAAATGGCTCCAAATGAATCGGAGCCATTATCTTATATTCGTCTATTCGGTTTGAGCAAGGCGTATTTTTGAACCTTGTTGACTGAAATTTAGTTGTTATTCAGAATCCGTTAATTAGAACGACCGTTACTTACCGCCTTTTCCACCGCCGTTTCCGCCTCCATTGCCACCGCCATTGCCGCCGCCGTTTCCGCCT
>CAYSUA010000278.1:0-8004 GCA_964433795.1 uncultured Desulfobacteraceae bacterium
CACCAGCACTGCGGCCTGCTTAGCCCAAGGCTTTCAACTTAAATACGAATGACCCAATATTTTTAAAGGAGGCCTGCATGTAGGTTGTTATTTCAATAAGTCTTGCTAAATGCTCAATTCCTTCTGATTCGGAGTTTTCGGAAATTAATGATTCAATCCGATTCTGGATATTCCGCAAATTTTCATGTAAAGGGTGATTAATAAATCTATCATCGTATGCTGACATTGGGACCTCCTACAAAGAAAGTATAACAATGATTCAAAAGAAAAAACGCGTGATATCACCAGTGAAAAAAAATCGTTCTGATCAATATAGTCCAATAAATTCAGAATGATAGTTGGTATCCCTTCAAAATATTGAAACCAAGAAAGCAGGAATTTCTTCCTTCATTTTCCCGATATATCCGATAAACGAGTAAAAATGCGCGATATTTCTGATATTGGGGCTTTTTATTGCAAAATTGCCGCTTCTGGAAAATCGCCAATTTTCAATGGAAGTCTCAAATTATCACTGTAATACAGTGGGATGGCTAGGGGATTCTCAATCCCCTTGACAATCTTTTTTAACCCCGTCATCATTTCGTTTGATCGAATCTGAAGGGTCTAAAATTTAGGGCTTATATTCGCCTGATACGTTTTATTTTCGAATGATTGCCTTTAGAGTTTGATTTCCTCATTTATTGGTATTAAACGTTTAGAAAGAATCAAATGTGGAGAAGAATGCTAATCAGCGAGAGTGATGAATATCGAACTAAATGCAAATAATGTCAAGCAATTTTACAATTCCTACAAAGTATTAGTTGTCCATATTTTAAATCAAATCCATTAACATTTCAGCCACAGTAGGTGACCCAGGTTGTGCGCTGCTGGAATTCTGAATCGTATGAACCCGCAGAGCACGCCGAGGAGATAATTGCTAAAATGCGAATCGTTGCATGGAATATACGTGCAGGCGGCGGACGGCGAATATCTGATATTGCCGATCAAATTAAGAGATGGCGCTCGGATGTGGTTACCTTTTCCGAGTTTAGAGGAACACCCCCGAGCCTTTCACTTGCGAGCTCTCTTTCCCGTCAGGGTCTTAAATTTCAGATCACCACCGCAAATTCAGATTCGCCCAGAACCAATGCACTGCTCATTGCCTCCAGATGGCCGATTCGAAGAATAAAGGTGAAAGTCAAACTGAACGAACCCCATCGATGGTTGTTGGGAGAGGTTCAGAGCCCAAATCCTTTCCATGTCGGGTCCATGCATGTGCCCAACCGAGTCAGCGGAAAGAAGTATATCTTTCATAAAGCGATTTTAAACATCCTTCGCCGTTGGAAAGATGAACCGGCATTAATTGCAGGAGACACCAATTCCGGGATTCCCGGACTGGATGAACAGGTCAGGGTGTTTGGCCATCGAGAAGAAGCATGGATCCGAAACCTTGAAGGGCTGGGTTGGCTGGATGCGTTCCGTTTTTTTCATGGCAGTCAAAAAATATACACGTGGTATTCGCCCAATGCCGGAAACGGTTTCCGGTTGGATCAGGGATTTGTGAATAGGAAGATGATTTCGCGTTTATCGGGTGCTGCCTATGTGTGGGGAAAACCGGAAAACGGAAGTGAGCGGCGGGATGTGCTCAGCGACCATGCGGCATTGATATTGGATTTTGTTTGAATACTATTCAGAATACTTTCTAATGAGGAGAAGCGTGTTGCCGGTGACGGTCAGGCTGCTCATGAACATGGCGGTTACTGCCACCAACGGGGATAACAGGCCGAACACTGCAACGGGAATGCCGACGACATTATAGATTAGTGCCCCGATTAAATTCTGCAGGACTTTTCGATTCACCCCTTTGACCAGCGGCAGATAATCGAGGATCTGAACGGGGTTTCCGCGCATCAGGGTAATATTGGCCGCGTCCTTGCCCAGATGACTGCCCGAATGAACAGCAAAGGAAAGATCGGCCTGGACAAGGGCGGGGGCATCGTTGATACCGTCTCCCACCATGGCTATTGACCGCCCTTCTTGTTGCAGCTTTTTAACAAATTCTGCTTTTTCCAGGGGCAGTCGGCTCCCCAGAGATTCATGAATACCGAGGGCATCGCCGACGGCCCGGGTGGTTTCCTCACCGTCTCCTGAAACCAGTGCTGTTCCATAACCTTTTGCATGCAGCGCCTGAATCATTTCCGGTACGCCTTTACGGAGATTGTCCCCGAAAATAAATATTGCAGAGAGACTTTCATCGATGCTCATGTATACGGCGGATTCTTCTTTTCTTAGATCGGGCAGTTCAACGGGTTCCAACGGGTTTATTACAAACGCCTTTGATCCGATTTTAATCTGTTGTTGATCGAGTAAGCCGGATATGCCGTTTTCTTTAACTTCAATATTGTCGAATCGTATATCCGGTTGACTTGGGATTCCGCGTGCTCGCGCGGCCCTTAACATTTCTGTTGCAATATAATGGTCTGACTTGCGTTCCAGGCCTGCGGCCATTGATAGCATACGATTTTCGGTGTGGGGAGCAATAGCATGGATTCTGAGCAGGGCCCACCGGCCTTTGGTGACCGTACCGGTTTTATCGAAAATAAAGATATCGATTTTTTCCGCCTGTTCGAATGCAAAAAAATCCCGAACCAGGATGCCTTTATTGCTTGCCACGGATATTCCGGCAACCCGTGCCAGCGGAATGGCAATTCCCAACGCACAGGGACATGATATTACCATGACGGTAACGGCGCGAATCATGCCGATTTCAAGAGATCCTTTGATAAAAAACCAGATGATTCCGGTTCCTATGGCCAGGATTAGAATCCCGGGTACGAAAAACTGGAGAATCCGATCGGTTTTTCCTTCCAGTGCGGATTTTTCTGAAAGGGCTTTTTCCATAATCTGAATCATTTGCCCCAGGGTGGATTCTTTTCCGACCCCTTCAGCCTTGACGGTTAGATCTCCATTGACAATACGGGTTCCGCTTCTGAGTCGATCCCCCTTCTTTTTTCGGACCGGTTCGGCTTCACCGGTCAGGGTCGATTCATTGATGATCCCTTTTCCCTTGGTGATCAGGCCGTCGGCAGGAATCGTCTCGCCTGAGACCACGCGAAAGATATCGTTTCCTTTCAGCAGTCGAGATGAAACGTATCGACCGGCCGGAAACTGCGCGGTGCATATGCGTACTTTTGTGGGCAAAAGCTCGAAATAACTTTCAAGAGTTGCCTGCACCCGATCCTTGGCTCGCCGCTCCAGCATCTTTCCCAGGAGGGTCAATGTAATCAGCATGGAAGCGGTATCGAAATAGAGGTGAATGCTGCCTGAAAAAAGATTCACCAGGCTGTAGCCGTATGCACTCAATGAACCGGCCGCGATCAGGGTTTCCATGCTGAAGACACCCGACCGGAATCCCTGCCCGGCCTTTTGAAATATCCGGCGGCCACCGTAAAAAAGAACAACGGTTGCCATGATGAACGGCGGCCAGGAAAGCTTATGGATCGATTCATGGGTGAGACGGGTAAAGAACCCGGAATAAAGGGCAAAGGAGAACATCATGATGTTCATGGTAAAAAAGGCGGAGATCAACAGGCGTATGAGCTCTCTGCGGGTTTCCATTGGCTCGTTATCCGTTTCCGAAACAATGGATTGATAGCCTAAGCTTTTGATTTGTTTTACGATCTGATCCGGTGAGGTTTTAATGGGGTCATATTCACACCTGAGACGGTCGGTTGAAAAATTGCATGATACACTCAATATGCCCGGCATCTTCTTCAGGGTCTCTTCGATGACCCAGGAACAAGCCGGACACCACATGTCATTGACCTTGCAGTTAAATTCAAGTCCACCCTCAATCGGTTTGATCTCTGTTTCAATCGAACCACCCGAGACACGACGATCAGTTTCTGTTTTCGGAATAATCCCGAGTTCCAGACATTTTTTGAAAAGGGCGGTGTCTCTGAAACCGTCGGGGTCCGGCGAATCGGATGCTTCCATGAGCATCAGAAAGACCTGCTTGCATCCGATGCAGCAGAATCGGAATTGCCGGGCTTCCGAGTCTATTGCGATGGTATTATTGTTATTTTGAAGGGGGAGTCCGCAGAGATCACAGACATCAGAGGAGATTCTCATTTCTTGGCTGGTTTAGTCGGTTTCTCGGATTGAGTCGGTTTGGACGTTTTTCTAATCCCCAAAGATTTGACATAGGCAATGATTCGCCAGCGTTTAAGAACGCGAATGGTTGATGCCAGTGCAGGCTGACGTCTTCCCTGCACACCGTAGCTGATTTCCTGAAACAAAATACCTTCCGGCTGAGACTGTACTTTTTCGTTTCTCAAATCCGTGGGTAGAGGATAGAAGCTCTGTCCCACGGTTCCGTTTCCGTCATGATACTTTCCATGGCACTGGGCGCAGAATGTGAAGTATTCGATTTTTCCGAGTTCAATATCTTTGGGATTTCCCTTAGCCAATGGGGATTTCAGTTCTTCTCCAGGGGTTTCCCGGTAGATGGCTTCACCTCCTTTGAATGGAACAATGCCTGACTCCATAATCGGTAACGGTTCTTCGTGGGGACGAACCGATGGGGTTTCCCACATACGACCGTATTTAAAATGATTGTCGTAGTGGGTGAGCGCTCCATACGCACCGAGTATCAAGACCCCCACCAGGATTATGAGAAAAACGATTTTCTTCATTTATTCCCCTCTTTTACCTTTCACATGCTGGGGATAGGGAAGCAGTTGATACATGGAATAGGGCGACTCCCCCGGTACGTCCTGAACCGGGCGATAATCCCACGTCGGCTGTCCGGCATCTCCGATTACCTTGTAGCAAAACAAGCTATAAAGAAGAAAGGAGAGTGCAAGGATGATTATAAAAATCCAGGTCTGGATCACGGATTCTTTCGATGTCTCCATTTATATCTTCACTCCCAATAGACCGATTCCCAGGGCGTAAAGGATTGCCCAGAGCAGAAAGCCGATGATGACCAGGATCAAAAACAGGGGAAACGGAGCATTCTTTGCTTCGATCCCTCCGGGGTACGTATGGACAATTCGTTTTTCTCTCTCCTCGGAATTCTTTCCTTTAAAATACATGCGTGAAAATGCCGTATACGCCAATATGACAAAAAGAACAGTCGGAATGAAAAAGAGTATGATGTGCTGAAAATTAAAAAGTGGAAAATATCTCATTTGATCATTCCTTATCTACAACATGAACGCATAGACCATTACCGATACGCTCACCATCAAGACAAAGGCCATCAGACAATAGAGTAAGTAAGTCTGATAACGGTTGTTTCTGGATGTGGCAACAACACCGGTATCATCAACGTCAACAAGCGGGAGAAACTTTGCCCGCTGCTGGTCTTTGAATTGTCCATTTTTGATTGCCCAAAACAAAAAGCCGAGGGTTATGGAAAACCCGATAATCAAATAGAGTATGAAGAATGAGTAATACATGGTTTAGTTCCGGGTTCTGAGTTCAACGTTCTGAGTTCAGGGTTCAAAGTTCAGAGTCCAAAGTTTAGTTCCGGGTTCTGAGTGTAAACAACGCGATGATCGAGTTGCTTGAAACCCTGAACGCTGAACTCTGAACTCAGAACTATCCTTCCGGTTCATACGATGCATCGATGCCTTTGGGTTCGGTATTTGCGTCGGTCTCGCCGATGAAGTAGACTGCCACATAGTTACCCACATCCCAGATTTTTTCCGATTCCAGCTCTTTCTTGAAATACGGCATGGCTGTCCCGGTAATGCCGTTCATGATTTGATAGTAGAGTATTCCGCCGGATATCCCCCGATCTTTGAGAATAGTGAAATTCAAAGGGGGTGGATAGATATACGGCTGGCCGGCTCCCATACCGTCCCCCACCGAACCGTGGCACCCGATGCAAAATTCCTGATAAATCTTATGGCCCCGGGCGAGTCCTGCCTCCGTTGTCGGGTACGGGTTCGGAACCTTTCGCCACCCTTCCGGTACATGGGAATGAATCCATTGAACATTCTCATCCGGGCCGGCTTCATAGGCTTTGACGGCTTCCTTCTTCCAATGTGCCTGTCGTTCCATCCGTTTATCGGCCAGTTGAAACCCGAGACTCTGAACATAACGGATCAGTGTTTCAATATTTGCCGTTTCAAGGTATTCAAACGGCGGCATGATGGAATTGGGTCTGGTATTACGCGGATTCACAAAGTGTGCGATATGCCAATCATCCGGATGCTCTCCGCCTTCCTGTGAGAGATCCGGTCCCGTTCGTTCGGAGCCGATTAGAATGGGCCGGTCGGCTACATAATCTCCTGCCTGGGCAATCCGTTCCGCCCCGAGGCCCCAGTCCACGCTGCGGATGGACTGGGTGTGACAATAACTGCAACCGTTTGCGATATATATGTTTCTCCCTTTAACCTCTTCAGGTACCCGCTTGCGGAAGATTTCAGAAGGGGTTTCAATTCGTGTGGCCCAGGGCCAGTAAACCACCGCAAACACCACGGCAGCCAGGATTAAGATCCCGCCGCAGACAACCGTTATGGGTGTCATTTTCAAATTCATGAGCGCTCTCCAGGATTGAAGAACAGGGACCGTATAATATTATAGAGACCGATTACCGCCCCGACTACAATCAGAGATCCCATGGATCCCCTCACGATATTATACATATGCATCTGGGGAAGTATCCGATAGACGGTCTCCCCGTTTAACCAGCTATTGCCCTGAACCAACCCGGCCATTGTCAAGCTCACCATAAAACCGGACAGTCCGATCAGAATCATCCAGTATTGAAAGTCTGCCAGGGCTTTGCTGAAAATCGGCTTTCCCGTTAATCGGGGTAGAATAAAATAAATACCGCCGATTGCGATCATACCCGAAAAACCGAGAACCCCCATGTGTGCATGGGCAACCACCCAGTTGCTGAAGTGCGTCAGCCGCTGAACCTGAGGCAGCGATTGCATGGGGCCCTGAATGCAGGTAAAAAGATATATGATGGTGCCGGTAAATACGAATTTGGCGCCGATATTTGCGTGGATTTCCGCAAGCTTTCCTTTGGCCGTGAACCATAGGTTGATCAATACCACCAGAACCGGAATGATCATTCCGATGCTGCCCACAATGGAGATGACCTTCAGCCAGGTGGGGACCGGCGCTTGAATGAGGTGGTGGGTGCCGATGTGTGAATACAGGATCAACAACGACCAGAAGCCCACCAATGACAAGGTGTGGCTGTACAGGGGGGTCCGGCAGGCACTGGGTATCACGTAATAGGCTATACCGACCGCAAGGGGCGTGAGAAGCAGGCCGAGAACATTGTGACCGTAAAACCATAAGATGATGGCATCGGGGATTCCGGTCAATGCACCGGCGTGGGGAACCCAGATCACATTTCCGATACAGTACACAAAAGCCGTCAAGATGACAGCCGAGGTAATGTACCATACCGATACATACAGAATCGGTTCGTTTCTCTGTTTGATGGTCATTACCATGTTGTAAAACATGAGAACGAATATCACCGCCACCAGTATATCGATGGGCCAGATGGCTTCGGCATATTCTCTACCCTGGGTATAACCCATAGCCAGCGTGATGATGATGGATACTACCATGATATTCCACAGAAGCACGAGAAAGATGCCGAGTTTTTCACTGTAGAGTCTCGTTCTTAAGAGTGTCGGCACGATATAGTGGCCGACAGCCAACAGTCCCGGGGTGACGAAACCGAAAATAACCAGGTTGGTGTGAATCGGGCGGATTCTTCCGAACTGAAGCCAGCTGATGTTGCCTAACAGGTCAGGTGCAATAAATTCGATGGCAGTCGTAAGTCCGTAAAGGGTTGCGATTACCATCCAGAAAGAAGCGGTAATACAGAAACCCTTGACCGTTATATAACCTTGGGACTCACTTTCCGGTATTTGCGTCGACAATCTTTCTACTCCTTAAACCTAACTCCGGATAAACCGGAAAAGTACCAAAAACAATTTGCCACAAAGTCACAAAGACACCAAGTTTTAATTTTCTTTTTTCTTCGTG
>CAYSUA010000279.1:0-2810 GCA_964433795.1 uncultured Desulfobacteraceae bacterium
GCAGACGTATGAAACTCGCGCATAAGGGGGCGTAACACCGAACAGGGCACCGACACAACCAAAACATCGAGTTAAATAACAAATCGTTATGGCTTATAGAAGCTCCTTCAAGCTGTTCGATGCAACGCCCCCTAATACACTCAGACAGTCATACTGCTGCGAATCGGCTCACCTTCAGCGCCTATTCCACACAGCAACTTGGTTTTTGTTGATAACCAGAAATTCTAATTGATCAACCGAATAGAGGAGATCAGCATGACGAACCGAGAAAAAGTTTTGAATTTGATGGAAGGGAAGTCCATGGACGAACTGATTTGGGCGCCCCGAATGAAGCTCTGGCATGATGCCCATGAAAGACTCGGAACGCTCCCGGAAAAGTACCAGGGAAAAAGCCTTATCGAGGTTGAGAAAATGCTGGGGGCCGTGGCGGCAGATTCCGCCCGGCTGAGTTGGGTTCAAAGGGATATCGAGCCGAAAGGGCAGATTATGCAGACAAAATTCGGTTCCGTAGAGGTGGAAAAGAAAACCGAGGGCACCACTGAAACCATCACTTATAAGACCCCCATCGGAACGGTGACGGAAGCCCATTCCATCAATGTCGAGGCTGTAAAAAAGGGCTTTCCCATGCAGAAACATCAATCGGAACACCTCATTAAAGAAGAGAAGGATTATGAAATCGTTGAATATATCTATAAAGATATAAGTTACGTTCCGACCTATGAGGCGTATCTGGATTTTGAAGATTCACTCAACAACCACGGTGTTCCGGTGGTGCATCTTGACCGGGACCCCATGTATCTCATCATGCAGAATCTCATCGGTTACAATCAATTCTTTTATGAATTTTACGACCGCAAAAAGAAGGTGGATCACATATATGAGGTTCTCTGTGAAAAAGCGAAGGAATTCACAGAGATCGCGATTCATTCACCGGCAAAAATATTGCTGGCAGCCTATCACTATGACGGACGAATGGTTTCTCCACAGTTTTATGATGAATATTTCAAACCCTTTTTAAAACCTTTTGCCGAGGAGCTGATAAAGAGGGATAAATACATAGGGTTTCATGCAGATGCAGATGTCATCGGTTTGATGGATACAGTGTTGGATACGGGCCTCATCTTTATGGACTGCTTTATTACCTCACCCATGGTTTCAACCACACTAAAAGATGCGCTGAAGGTGTGGGAAGACAAGGTCGTCATTTATGGTGGCGTTCCGTCCAATCTGCTTTTGCCATCCATCTGTTCGGATGCCGATTTCGAAGATTTCCTGAAGGATATGTTTAAAACCATCAAAGACTATCCGTGCCGGATCCTTTTGGGCATAGCCGATAATGTCATGCCGGAGGTGGATTTCTCCCGTGTGGAACGGATCGCTGAGATGGTCAAGGATTTCAAACCCTAAAATCTTCATTTCAAAAGACTGAAATCAATGCCGATCAGCCATTTCCAAGTGCCGATTCTTTTTTAAGGAATGATGGTGAGAAGCTTTTTTTTGTTCTCCAGTGCAAAAGAATGCGGATCGATGGCTCTTGAGACAGCCAAAATACCGTCCAGATGATCGTACTCATGCTGCAGCAATTCCGAGAGATCATCAGCAAGCTGCATTTGCTGCTCATTAAAGTCCATATCCTTATATACGATGGTGCAGGATTTGTGGCGCCGGACCTTAACCAGTAGATCCGGGAAGGACATGCAGTCATCCCATACCACCATCATTTCATCACTGTTGTCTTTAAATATCGGGTTGATGAAAACCACCGGTTTGTCGATATGCATATAGATCAGGCGCTTCATTACCCCGATCTGGGGGGCGGCAATAGCCCTGCCCCGGCTGTAGCGTTTCCTGAAATCCATCATCGTGTCGTGAAGATCGGTGATAATCGGTTTAAGTGATTCCAGCTCAGTGGGCTCAACCGGAGCACATATCTCGTAAAGCTTCGAGTTTCCGAGAAGTAGAATATCTCTTACAGGCATTTTATTATCCTGGATGATTTCGTGAAATGATCAACTTTATCACAAAACGGTCCAAACTTCGACAATGAGTCCTCTCCGCACTTTCCCATTTCTCTTGCTTGACATGTCGCGGTCTTTTTGGGCGCCTTTTTGTGTAAAAAAGCACATTTTACGGACGAATATTGTGAAAACAATCACATATATTGCCCGAAAACCTTATGGCAAACCTGCTTAATTTAAGAAAGGACGGGAAAATCTACAATCTGCCTCTTTACGCAATATCGCTGCTTTCGGCTCTGATTGAACGTGTCGGTTAAAAGAGCAAAAGGGCATTCACAATGAACCCTTTTGCTAAAAGCAACTTCTTATCAATTCAAATCTCCCTTTTCATAATAGCTATTTGTTTTTGCCGAGAATTAGCGCCCTAAGCATACTCCTCTGCATTGTCCTGGGGATCATAACCGAGGTCATTCCGGGCATTTTGGATATCCCAGTAGGCCTGGGTATTGTTTGAAATACCGTAGTAGATACCGAATTTAATAGATTCAGCCTCGATGCTTCGCCTCACCAGCTGTACAACATCCCGGTAGCTGAGCCAGGTTGAGAGAATCCGATCGCTTTTTCGATGCTCCACAGCGGTTTCCGGGCGACACGTGCCGATGCGGAGGCAGATGGTGGAAAGCCCGAAGGCATCTGTATAGTATCTGCCCAGGGCTTCTCCAAGAATCTTGCTGACCCCGTAGTATCCATCCGGACGCACCGGCATATCCGGTGTTGTGTAGATCCCGTCTATTTCATAATACCCCGTCACGTGATTGGAGCTGGCGAACACCATTCGATTTACACCGGTTC
>CAYSUA010000279.1:2820-7990 GCA_964433795.1 uncultured Desulfobacteraceae bacterium
GTTCTTCGGGCAGCTTCAAACACGGTGTAGGTTCCCAGGATATTGGGTTCTAAAATTTCCTCAAAGGTCGCATCGTCCCATGGATTTGCGGCCATGTGAACCACCGTATCGATACCGGCCGTTGCTTTTATCATCTCTTCCATATTGTTGATGGAACCCACAAATATTTCTTCGTTTCCAACCGCCTGCAAAACGGTCTTGTGATAAAGCAACCGCAAATCATAGTCTTGCTTCAGTCCGGCAGTGATCACCCTCCCAATTTTGCCTGCAGCCCCTGTTATCAAGACTTTTTTTCTGTCCATATAAGTATAACTCCCTATCTACTGAGGATGAAGGAACCAAGGATGGTAATTAAACCGATTTGGTATGTTTCGCAATAGTGATCGTATTCACTCGGGCTTTCGGGATATCCAGGGAATCTACAGATTATTTAGAATTTTCCTTGACAAATGGGGCCAGTTTGACTTTTTATGTCATTTGGGTTCAGTAACAATTCTCGCTACAAAATCGACCTCAAAAACAAAACCCCGTTTTTAAGGAACCGGCGATAAGCCAAAACCTGTTAACCTAAGGAGGGAACCATGAAAAAAGTGTTATTCGTTACCCTAGCCGTAGTTTTATCACTGTGCATCGTGATGCCTGCTGCCGCAGCAAAAGCACGGGTACTGAAATTCTCCAGCATTCATGAGCCGACCCACGTTTCGGCAATCACTGCAGACTTGTTCGCAGCCCGGGTCAACGCTCTGTCCAACGGTGAGTTGGATGTGCAGGTCTATCACTCCCGTCAGCTCGGGGATGCCCTTGCGAATGTGGAGAACATCCGAAACGGAAGCATCGCCTTCACCTCGGTGTCCATCGCAAACTTGAGCCAGGTCATTCCGGCCATGGACATGTTCTCGCTGCCGTATATTTTCAAAAACGACGACCATTACTGGTACTGCATCCAGCATCCGAACATCGATAAATTCATGGCCCAGTTGGAACCCAAAGGGATTAAACGGATCAGCTGGATTACCTCCGGTGCCAGAAGCCTTTTTACCCAGAAACCGGTCAAAACCCCTGCCGACTTAAAGGGTCAGAAGATCCGCGTGATGGCTTCCCCGGTTATGATCAACACCATGAAGGCGCTCGGGGCAAACGGTGTCCCCATTGCCTGGGGCGAGCTCTACAATGCCCTTCAGACCGGTGTTGTGGATGGTGCGGAGAACAACCCGCCGTCTCTGATCTCCATGAAGTTTTATGAAGTAGCAAAATACTTTACCCTGGACGAGCACATGCGGATACCGGATGTGAACATCGTGTCAACAAAGGTGTACAACAAGCTGACCAAATCCCAGCAGGCCGCCATCGATCGGGCCGCCATTGAAGCCACCCATTTTATGAGAGGCGCCTGGATGGTGTCCAGGCAGACTTCCCTCAATCAGCTGAAAGGCAAAATGGCCGGAATCATCGAACCGGACAAACAACCGTTTATCGATGCGGTTGCGGAACTGGTTGGCGTTGAAGCAAAAAAGCTCGGCGTGGAAGACACGGTTAGCTGGATTCTTAAAGAAGGCAATAAGTTCTAAATAAAAAGACCATTTATGGACGGACACTAACGAGCGAGCCAAAGGGGGCACGGCTTGTGCCTCCTTTGGGTTTCAGCCCACCTGTTTAGCCGGCCAAACAAAACAAGTTCCAACTATTTAAAGATGTTGAATATTTTTGACCGATTTCTGGATTTTATTTCGGCGGTTGTCAAGTATGTCATTCTGGTGATGACGACAGGCATCTTTATTATTGTCCTGTTTACGGTTTTCTCTCGGTATCTTTTCAATTATGTCGCATCCTGGTCCGAAGAGGTGCCGCGCTATTTGCTGGTATGGATCGGATTTCTGGGCGCTGCATTGGCGGTCCGGCAAGATGAGCATATCGGCTTCGATTATATTTTTAACAAACTGCCCCCGACCGGTCAAAAAATCCTGGCTTTGTTTCTCAATTTGGGCATCGTCATTATCGGTCTGATTATGCTGGTTTATGGCATTGATTTTGTTAAACAGTTTGGCGGCGACTGGATGGAATCCATCCCCTTTACAAACATCTGGTTTTACAGCTCGCTGCCCGTATCCGGCGCCTTGATTCTGTTGTATGTCATTCGAGAAGAAATTAAAGGTATTATAGCGCTCTTGAATCGGAACGAGTGACCTTTTATGACCATTTTAATAGCCATCGCCATATTCCTGTTTCTGCTGATGATTAACATGCCGGTCTCTTTTGCCATCGGCATCGGGGCCGTCATTTCCGGCCTAACCCTTTGGGATGTGGACAATACCACCATTGTCCAACGAATGATGGCCGCCATCAACGTTTTTCCCTTGTTGGCGGTGATTTTCTTTATTTTTGCCGGTGTGCTGATGGCCCGGGGCGGGATCTCCGGCCGACTGGTGCGATTGGCGGAGGTGATCGTCGGACGCATCCCGGGCGGTCTGGCCCATATCAACATTCTCTCTTCCATGTTTTTCGGCGGGGTTTCGGGATCGGCAGTGGCGGATGTTTCCTCCATCGGCGCCATGATGATTCCGGCCATGGAAAAAGACGGATACAGTAAACCGTATGCAACAGCGGTTACGTTAACTTCTGCGATTATGGGGCCCATTATTCCGCCATCCATCGCCATGATTATCTTTGCTCACGTCGCCGGCTCGGTGTCGATTGCCGGACTCTTTCTTGCAGGTGCAATTCCGGGTGTCTTGATTGGGCTTGGACTCATGGGGGTGGCGTTTGTCCATGCCAAACTATACCATAAAAGGGGTATCTCTGCCTCTTCCATCTCGCTGAAGGAGAAGCTGATCCGGGTTGTGGACGGCATGGCCGGGATGACGACCATTGTGATTATTCTCGGGGGTATTACCTCCGGGGTTTTCACCGCTACGGAGGCAGGAGCGGTTGCAGCATTTTATGCGCTGATCCTGACGGTTTGTATTTATCGGTCCATTAAAATACGGGAGCTTCCGGCAATTTTGTACGAATGTTGCATCATCAACGCGGTGGTCCTGTTTCTGGTGGCCACCAGCTCCGTATTCACATGGATTCTCACCTATGAGAACTTCCCCATGATGGTAGCGGACATGCTGCTTTCCATTACGCAGAACAAGATTTTTATCTTACTCATTCTAAATGTCGTGTTGCTGTTTTTAGGGATGTTCATCGATCAGACACCGGCGATCATCATGCTGGTTCCCGTTTTTCTTCCGCTTGCCGAAAAGCTCGATATCCACCTGATCCATCTGGGCGTGATCGTCGTGATCAACCTCTCCTTTGGGCTCATCACCCCACCGGTTGGAACTTCTCTTTTTGTGGGGTGCCGTATAGCCAACCTGCCCATCACAGCGGTGGTGCGCCCGATGATGCCGTTTCTGCCGATTATGATCGCCGTCTTGTTTCTGGTGACCTATGTGCCGGCCATCATCATGTGGTTGCCCACAGTCTTTGGCTTCGCCTAATCATCTCCACTCTTTTACCAGGAAGAAATCTTTGCCGTCTCCGGATACGAAGAAGTTGTGGTTGTCTTTGACATAGATATTGTAAATCCGCTGGCTTTCCAACTTATGTTCAATTGAAGAGATCTTCCTGATGCTGTTGCTGACGCGAACCGTTTGCCCTTCTCTTAAGTCTTTTATTTTTACCCACTTGTCGTCTGGCGTACAGAACGGATGGGGAGGTGTGACTTTGAGCCCACCGTTAATCACATAGTAATATCCGGCAAATCCGCTTTTAGTGTTTATCACTTCTGTATCCATGGCCTTTCCGGCTTGAATGTCGAAGGATTTGACTTTATCT
This sequence comes from uncultured Desulfobacteraceae bacterium, assembly GCA_964433795.1. GTDB lineage: Bacteria > Desulfobacterota > Desulfobacteria > Desulfobacterales > SURF-15 > DUZK01. The sequence continues at coordinate 6,640 of CAYSUA010000279.1, forward strand.
CCAACCTTGACAGCAATTATTTTCTTTGACGAACCATCAGCCATCATAACCAGCGTATCTGCAGCAAAACAGGCGCCCGCCGTTTCGCTTTGAAAGGGGGATTCCTGCATCTTCTTTAAATTAGAGGCTTCATATAAATCCGTGTCAGCCTTAATCCCGGTGTTACAGCCAATGAGAAATGAAATACAGGCAATTGATATCAAAGCCTGGTTGAAGAATTGCTTCATTAAGATCCTCCTAAAAAAACCACTTTCAAAATTTCGAGCGATTTTATAGATCGCATCGAATAAATAAAGTGGTGTAATTAATAACATAATTTAATATCGATGTAAATTATTGACACTTATCCGGCTCGAATTTAGTAATTAATTATCGTGATCGATATATGTGTAATGGTTAGGAATGTAAAGAACTTCATTTCGATACCGGTCGTATTATTCTTTTTGCAACCAATATCACGAGGACATTAACAGGAAGCTGAAATTGAAAGAGGGCGATGATGTTTCCGGGGCCGGTCAAATATCCCTGGGAGATATGGTGCAGCGGGATAAATATGATGGGACTCCATGCAAGGGATGCGAGAAATATCCAGGAAAGTTCTCTTAAAGACTTGATGGATATAAATTTGAAAAGCGGGAGCCTGGCAACGATAAGCCATAGCAGAAATATTCCTATGGACAGGATCACCGCAACAGGAACCTGGACAAGCATTTGATGGGTTGTTTTTAAAATCTTATAGACACCAAAAGCAATGATTATGGAAATAATATTTGCGGCTGAGAGCGCAAATCCGTGAATGATGATTCGAAAAAGTGCCATTGTCCTTTGGTACTCTACCCTGCTCCACCAGGTCAAGATAGTTTGTTTTTAAATAAAAATTGCTTGACAGCGAGTTTGTTTGGTAATAAAAAAGACCGGTCGGTATGTTTGTGAAAATAGCTCTACGGATATTTATAATCACAGGCAGGCGATAAGATTGTTGGATTAAATTAAGCGACTGATGCTCGATACTGGATACTCTATTGAATATCGGTGCAACACTACCCGTGCTTCATCGAGTATCAAGAATCCGGTATCCAGTATCGAGTAAGGAGCAAATATGGCAGCCAAGGGAGAAGAGACGCGGCAGAATATTATCGATAAATCGCTGCAATTATTTTCGGTAAAAGGCTATTTTAATACCTCCGTAAACGATATTTTAGATACTACGGGACTAACAAAGGGGGGGCTCTACGGGCATTTTGCCAGCAAAGAAGACATCTGGTATGCGGTCTATGATGAGGCTGTTTTGATTTGGTGATTGACGTCAACTATTCTTTCTCCTCAACGACAATTAAAATTCCCGTTTTTT
>CAYSUA010000280.1:0-7984 GCA_964433795.1 uncultured Desulfobacteraceae bacterium
ACTATTCCTGTATGCAACTTGGGCTTTGTGCATAACCGCAAAATGTAATAAGGAGTTTCAGTCATGAATGAGCGTTTTCAAATCTACTTCGGCGGGGATTTGTTCAACCACAAAGATCTTATCGGGAATGCGCTTCTATCATCTTATATTGAAAAATGTTCAAACGGTAAATACAAATGCTACCTCCCGCAAAGCCTCGACCAATCCCATGCCACGGCAATGGATATTCGAAACCAGGATTTGATAAAGATTATTGAATGTGATCTCGCCTTATTCAATTTCGATGGAGCAGAGTTGGATTCCGGGACTGTGGTTGAATTTATTTTTGCGAAATTTCTGGATATCCCGTCGGTTGTTCTCCGGTCCGATTTTCGATCTTCCGGTGAGAAGGATCTCGGAGGAGAAGACTGGAATCTCATGTGTTCGTTTTATCCGAGAACAGAAGTCGTCCAGTTCAGTGCGATCGCCTATTACCAAGAGGCGATGAATGAAAGCATCTCTTTAAGTGATGCCGAAAATCAACTGTATTCTAAAATCGCCAAAGAGATTATTGACGGTTTCGATACAGTCAAAGCGCTCTCCCCCTTATTGTCCGATAATGAAAAACAGATGGAAACAATATATCAATGGGCCTTGAGGTTTCCGGGAAGTGGACTGGAAAGGTTTTGCGAAAATCAGGAGAATTTGCATAAAATCGTTCAGCAAAAAAGAAATAAAGGATTGATCTGAACCGATTGAAACTTGAAGAGAGAAAGGAAAAGGCCCGGGGTTTCAAAAGCGAGTTCGGTGGCAGAATTAAGGTGGGATAAAAATGCCCCCGGACCTTTTATTGGCTAATTTTGAGGAATATAATACACCTTGACGTTGTGCTTGTCATCATGGTAAAAATACCCATAAATTACCTATTGTATATAGGCAGTTTGTAGTAATATTTCTTAAGAATTTCAAGATTTTTCATTTCAATCAACTGATGAAAAAATGGATGTTTTTTGCATAACCGGCTATTAAAACGATATTTATTGGAATATTAGGCCCATGAACAAACCGAATCGAAAAGATACAATTCGAAAAAAGGATGCTCCGATAAAAGAAATATCGGTTTTGCGGCGGAAAGTTGCCGAGCTTGAAAAGGAAAAACGCCTTAAGGCCGCCATCAAGGAAGAAAAGGACAGAATAGAGCATACCCTTGAAGAGAGGGCCAAGGAACTGAACTGCATGTTTGGCCTTTCCGATCTTTTTGAACAGCACGGAAATAATATCGAGCAGGTCTTACAAAGTGTACCCGCTTTGCTAAAGGCTTCCTGGAAATATCCGGAAATCACCTGCACCCGGGTCGGTTTCGACAAAAAAGAATACAGATCGTCCGGGTTCCGGAGATCTCAATGGAAGCAATCTGCCGATATCCATGTCGCCGGGAAAAAGGTCGGTGAAATGGAAGTCTATTACCTAAAAAAGATGCCGGAACTGGATGAAGGACCATTCCTGAAAGAAGAGCGTCTACTCATAGAAGAGATGGCCCGAAGAACCGGTAAAACTGTTGAGCGGATTCAAATACGGAAACAGCTCGAGGTGGAACAGGACTCTTTAAGAAATATGAACATCGCTTTGCGAGAAGTTCTGGTAAAAGTCCAGGATGAAAAAAGGGATATAGGGGAAGCAATTCAGGCTAATGTGGACAAGATCATCATGCCGATTCTTCACGCCCTGGAATCGGAAGTGGCGCCTGAGAGAATAAAATATGTCTCTTTAATCAAACGGAACCTCGAAGAGATAATTACCCCCTTTACAAGCAAACTCTCCAAAGAATTCATGAGTCTGACACCGGCCGAAGTTCAAATATGCAATATGATTAAAAACGGTCTCACAACAAAAGAAATCGCACAGCTCCGTCATATATCCATTGCCACGGTCAGCAGACACCGTGAGCACATCAGAAAAAAACTCCATATCGCCAATAAGAACATCAATTTGGCAACCTACCTGAACACCTTCATGATTGAAGATTCCCCGTCGTACGATCGGGTGATGTATAATGTATAACCTAAACTTATCGGTTCTGAGTATAGCGTTCAGAGTTCAGGGTTTACCCGCCGTAGGCGACCAGGGTTCAAAGGTTATAATCTATGTATATAATATTGATACTATCCCGAGCGATTTGTGGTATAATCATTGCAATTACCAAGTGGTAAAATCATTGCGTCTATCAAAATGAATCCATCTAAGCATCTGAAATGTTAACAAAACATAAAATCCTAATCGTCGATGACGAATCGAGCATTCTAAAGGTCTTCAAACAGGCCCTAAACAAACACTTCCGCGTCGATACCGCCGAATCGGGTGAGACGGGTCTGGATATGGTCAATACTCAGGGACCCTATGGTGTTGTGATTTCAGACCTGCGGATGCCCGGAATGGACGGGATAGCGTTTATATCACAGGCTAAAAGAGCCGCTCCGGAAAGTGAATTCATCATTCAAACCGGATATGCCGAACGTGAAACTATCACCAAAGCGGTAACAGAGTTGGCGGTATCCCGAATCCTCGTCAAGCCCTGTGATGCAAAAACCCTTATACATGAAGTTCAGGAGGCTATGAAGCGCTATGAAAAAAAGGTTTCAAAAGAGGGTGCTAAAACTCCAACCTTGACGCTGGTGGAATCTATCGTAACGGAATTGAAAGAGGGCAAGCTTATAATGCCGGTCTTGCCGCAAATCGTACAGGAATTGCAGAACGTGATAAAAAAGCCGAAAACGACCAACGATGACCTGGCCATGGTTATTGAAAAAGATGCTGTGGTCTCTTTCAGGTTAATTACGGTGGCCGGCTCATACATCTATAGAGGGCGGAAAAAGATTCGAACCGTCAAAGAGGCTATTCCACGCCTTGGAAGCAAGGAAACCCTGAACATCGTCATGACAATCACGAACAAACAATTCTATGAAATCAAGAATAATCGGCTCAAACATTTGAGGGAAAAGCTCTGGCTTCATTCCCTTTGCTGCGCTTATGGTTCCAAGGCTGTTGCCCAGCGGCTTAACCTTGAGGATTTGGAAAAATTCTTTTTGATGGGCCTAATCCACGACATCGGAAAGGTATTGATTCTCAAGGCACTGGACAACGAAGCCCCCGCTGATAAAAATATCGACACACAGGACCTCATTAACAGTATTCAGGAAGCCCACACCGGCCTCGGAGGGGTTCTTCTGAGGCATTGGAGATTTCCTAAAGAATTCATATCGGTTGCAACGCTGCATGAAGACCCTACGGCTTTTCCGCACGTAGCCAAATCCGTTTTGGTCATTTATATAGCAAACATCCTGACCCGTAAAATCGGATACAGCCTTTTTGAAGAAGACGTCGATTTAGGATCCCTGGAGGCAGCAAAGCGGCTTAATATTAGCGAAGAACGCCTTGAGGTTATCGGTCAAGAATTAGTGGAGCTGATGCATGAGGCGGCGGCCGCCTTCTAAAATATCGGTCAACACCCTGATTATTCCTTGTTGTACGGAATACCAATAGCCGCCGGAGGCGTAGCCCTCCCGAATTAAATATCACCTATTTTCCGCTTTTATCAAAAATTTTGCCGATAGCGGCTGGTGGTGTTGTTTTACCCACAATTCCGACCAGAACGACAATGGTTAAAATATATGGCAGCATGGCCAATAGGCTGGATGGAACCGGAACACCCTTGGCACCGAGATATATTTCAAACCCTTTTGCTCCCCCGAATAGCAAGCAGGCCATCATCGCGCCTTGGGGCCTCCATTTACCAAAGATCATCGCAGCCAAAGCGATAAATCCATGTCCGGAAATCAGGGTATTGCTGAAACGGGATACCACGGCAATGCTCATGGCAGCTCCGCCCAGTCCGGCAAAAAAGCCGGATGTAATGACCGCACCATATCGAATTCCATAGACACTGATACCCAGGGTATCAGCCGCCTCAGGATGTTCTCCGACGGCTTGAACTCGCATGCCGATTTTTGTTTTGTATAAAACAAACCAGACCACCAGGACGAGTAAAAATGCCAGATAAACAGTAGCAAAACGGTTGAATACAAGATCCATAAACCCGGCGGATTCAAATAGTTTTCCATCCCCGAATAGAAAGCTGAAAGGCAATGGAATTTTATTGGGAATGGTGAGGGTTTGTGTCGCACCGTTAAAAAATAGGCGGCTTAGAAACAAGGCAATACCCGGACCTAAAAAATTGATGGCAATTCCGGAAACGATCTGTTCGGCGGAAAAGGACACACATGCAATAGCGTGTATCAAGCCAAGAAAAGCCCCGCCCAGTCCGGCGCAAAGGAAACCCAGCCAGGGGTTTTGCGTGAAGTATGCCACGGTTGCGCCCATAAAGGCGCCGAAAAACATCATGCCTTCAAGCCCGATGTTGACCACGCCGCTTTTTTCAGTAACGACCCCTCCCAGAGAAGTGAAAATCAGGGGCGTTGAATACATCAACGTGGTACCGATAATAAACCCGAAGTCTTTAATTATTGCTTCCATCAGCTGCTCGCTCTATTGCTTCTAAGAGTCAGGATTAAACGGATGAGTTTCGGCATGGCCACAAATAGAACGATGGTCCCGATCATAATATTTATGACTTCTGTGGGAGCCTGCATGGCATCTTGGATTTTCGATCCTCCATATTTCAGGGCGCCGAACAACAAGCCGGCAAACACACTGCCGCCGCCGGTGTTATTGCCAATGAGGGAGACGGCAATGCCGTCAAATCCATATCCTTCCATGGCAGCGAGTTTAGCGATGCGGTGGCTGACACCCAGTACCTGGCAGGCACCCGCTGCCCCGGCCAACCCTCCGGCAAACAGCATGGAAATCACCATGCTCTTTCTGACATTGATTCCTCCGGCCTCGGCTGCATGGGGGTTAATTCCCACAGCACGCAGTTCATACCCAAGTGTTGTTTTATTGAGCACATACCAAACCAGAACCGCCAGCAGTATGGCAAAAATAAACCCCATATTGATGGGGGTCTTCAGAATATCTCCAAGTATTCGATGGCTGCGGATGAACTCGATACCGGCTTCGGTGATTCTCCATTCGCTGAAGAGATTGATCTTGGCGGATGACTGGATGGTGTAGGTTTTTCCCGTGCCCTGGCTGGCAAACGACTTCAATGTGACAACATAATTAGAGAGATAAAGGGCAACCCAGTTCAGCATGATGGTGGAGATCACCTCATGCACACCGAATCGGGCCTTGATATAACCGGCGAGTCCACCCCACAGGGCTGCGGCAATAACTGCCAACCCCATGGCTACTGCGACATGTAATATGAGGGGAAGTTTAATAAAATAACCGGCAGCGGCCGCTACAATGGCGCCGATGATATATTGACCTTCGGCCCCGATATTGAACAATCCGGTTCTCAGGGCAAATGCCACGGATAATCCGGTGATGATCAAAGGCGTGGCGTAGATGATGACATAAGACATATATTTAGGGCGCGAGAAAATGCCTTTCAGAATGACCCAATAGGCTTCCAAGGGATTGAAGCCGGCCGCAATCAGTATGATGGCACCCAATAAAAATCCCAACAGGATCGAAATTAAAGTGAGCCCAAGAGAGCCGTTCAAAAACTTTTGCTTTAGCGCCTCTACATCAAATTTCATAGGGTGCCTCCGGCCATCATCAAACCGATTTTATTCTCATCAGCACCTTCTGCATCCATGGTACCTACGATTTTGCCCTCAAAAATAACGGCGATTCTATCTGAGACATTGATGACTTCATCCAGTTCAAATGAAATGAGTAAAACCGCTTTTCCCCTGTCCCGTTGTTCAACAATCGCGGCGTGGACATATTCGATGGCACCGACATCCAATCCCCTTGTGGGCTGGGATGCGATCAGAACAGCCGGATCGTTGCTCACCTCTCTGGCGATGATTACTTTTTGCTGGTTTCCACCAGACAGAGATCTGGCCAGAAGATACGGATTGGTGGGTCGAATATCAAAATCAACGGTGCATTGATCGGCAAACTTATATATTTCAGAATTTTTTAACGCCCCGCGGATGGAAAAGGGCGGTTTGTGATATGTTTCAAGAATAAGATTTTCCGCCACATCGAATTCCAGCACCAATCCTCTTTTCTGGCGGTCTTCAGGAATCGTTCGAATATTGCACCCATCAATGATTTGTCTCGGAGGAGCACCGGTGATATCTTTTCCGTGAAAAGATATTTCGCCGTTTGAAATGTCTCGCAAACCGGTCAAGGCCTCAATGAGTTCTGATTGGCCGTTGCCGTCCACGCCGGCAATCCCGAGAATTTCACCCTTGTACAGTTCCAGGTTGAGTCCGTTGACAGCCGTGATGCCTCTATTGTCTTTGACGACCAAATCGCGAATGCTAAGGGTTCTTTCTCCCAATTCCTGGGATTTTTTATCCACCGTAAAGGAAACTTCCCGACCCACCATCATGGATGCCAAATCCTGTTCCGTAACCTTTTCGACCTCTACGGTATCGATAAACTTTCCGCGGCGAATGATGGTACAAAAATCCGCAACCTGTTTTATCTCGTGTAACTTGTGCGTGATGATGATAATGGATTTGCCTTCCTGGGTCAGATTGCGAATAATCGATACCAGTTCTTTGATCTCCTGAGGGGTCAGAACCGCAGTCGGCTCGTCAAGAATCAGAATTTCAGCACCCCGATACAGGGTTTTTAGAATTTCGACCCGCTGCTGGCTTCCTACGGAGATATCTTCGATTTTATCCCGGGGGTTAATGGCAAGGCCGTATCTTTTAGAAAGTTCTTCCACTTTCTGCTCGGCCGTGTTTAAATCCAAAACGCCCATCAATTTCGTGGTTTCTCTTCCCAAAATGATGTTTTGCGTCACCGTGAACGGCTCCACCAGCATAAAGTGCTGATGCACCATACCGATACCGTTTTGGATGGCAACATTGGGATCTGTAATGGATACCTCTTTTCCATTGATTCGGATCTTTCCCTCGGTGGGGTGATATAGACCATATAAACAGTTCACAAGGGTGGTCTTGCCCGCGCCGTTTTCTCCCAAAAGGGCATGAACCTCACCCTTGTGCACGGTTAAATTGATGCCGTCATTGGCGACGAACTCACCGAATTTCTTTACAATATCGATCATCTCGACCGTTTTTTCGGAAAAGTCGATGGTTGTCACATGAATGCCTCCTGCTTGCCGGAAAATCCGTAGGCCGGCAATGTCAGCTGAATCGGTTTAGGGTACGTTATTCGGTATTGTCTCTTGTCTGCAGATTTTGGTTTAAGGAGGGGCAGGGTTAAAGCCCCTCCTTAGAACATTGATGGAGAATGGAACGATATGAGTTAAAACTTGAACTTATCGAATTCATCTTTGGTAGCGGGGACAACGATTTCCCCTTTTTTGATCCTTGCGATGAGCTGATCCACTTCTTTTAAGACGCTTGCAGGAACATGTTTGCCCGAAGAGGGTGCGATGCCCACACCATCATTGGACAGGTTGTAGACCACGGTATTGCCGCCCTTCCATTGGCCATCCTTCAGCTTGCGGGCCACATCATAAATTGCATTATCCACGCGTTTCATGGCCGAAGTCAGCACATTGTCCGGCGCCAGGAAGTTTTGATCTTTGTCCACCCCAATGGCCCATTTCCCTTTTTCTTTTGCTGCTTCGATGACGCCGTCGCCGACACCGCCGGACGCGTGGAAAACAATATCCGCACCCTGCTGATACATGTTATTGGTTATGGCCTTGCCTTTGGCAGCATCGGTGAATGATTCTGCGTATTGGGAAAGAACTTCGCACTTGGGGTTGGCCAATTTGACTCCGGTCATATAGCCGTATTCAAATTTTTCGATTAGAGGGAATTTGATACCACCCACAAAGCCGACCTTATTTGCTTTTGTCAATTTACCCGCGATGTAGCCTACAAGGAATGACGGTTGTTCTTCCTGAAACACAACGCCGGTCACGTTTTTGGGAGTTTTATCACCATATGCG
>CAYSUA010000281.1:0-7948 GCA_964433795.1 uncultured Desulfobacteraceae bacterium
CCCCCGAATCGGCTCACCTCCAAAGCCTATCCCTAAGAGTCACTTGGCTTCTTGTAGATAACCGGATAAACTTATCTCTTGCTCAATTCGCACGGATGTCGGATGGATTCGGCGGCACCCATCGAAGCCCCCCTTTGAATCCATAGGCCCGATAAAGATAAAGGGTTCTCACATACTCCTTCTCGGCGTGATCAGGGGAAAAGACGCGTTTGCGAAAGATTTTAAGCGGCACGGGAGGATCAACCCGTTCAAATATCTGATTTAACATAATTTTATGCCTATCCGGATGATAGGCGGCGCCGACGGCATCCCACCCCATCAAATCTTTGTCATTCCACCAGTAATCATAGACATTCGGTCGTTTCCATTTGTTAATGGACACGGTTTGAGACTGATCCGGGGTGTAAAAGGCTAATTCGCTGGCGATTTGATACCTTAACCCGAACAGAAAGGTCTTATCCGGATTTGGCATTTCATTTTTTATCTGATGGGCCGCTACCCCTAACTCTTTCCAGCCGAGTATCTCTGTGGCTGTACGATCCAGATTGATGGGCACGGGGAAAACAGGCCAAACCACTTGCATGAGAAGCAGTGCTGAAAACAGGTAGGATGTGCCCACCGCCCAGGGCCAAAGGGATCTTCCCGCACGGAGCACCCTGTTTGTCGGCGAAATCTCAGAAGCCCGGGTGAACAGGACGGCGATAAGAACTGCTGTTGTTAGATATCCTGCAGCCGGCCAGTTTCCATATACCCTTGTATGCATGCTCAATACAGCGAATCCGGCAAACATGGGAAAAGAAGTAAAGAAGAGATATCCATATATCCAATTGTCTTTTTGCATGATCCTTTTAACAGCCTCATGCCATGCAAGCAGCACCAGGATGAATGCCAGGGGAGATAAAAGGGCTGCTTGAGATCCGATGAAATCTCCAAAGTATTTTAGATGGATTGCAAATGCTTGGTTCGCCCCACCAAGGTAAGCCACATGGCGCACGGAGTTCCAGTTGTTTTGCTCATTCCATAGGATTACCGGGCAAAACAACAACAAACCGACCAATAATCCGACATAGGGGCGGGGGCTTTTCAGGCGGTGTCTATGAATCGGATTGAGCAATCCGTATAGAAAAACACCGGTCGGAAAAATAATCATGGTGTATTTACTAAGCAGGCCGAACCCGAACCATAGGCCGGATAGGATCCATTGGCCCCAGGTATCTTTTTCATAGGCACAGGCCACATGATAACCGGCGGCTGCCCATGCGGCAGCCTGAAGACCATCCGGCGTGGCCAGTAATGCACCGACATTGACGATGAGCGTTCCCTGGCTGATCAGAGCCGTCATCCATGCAGCATGAGCCCCAAACCATCTTTTGGCGATGGTCATCAAATAGACGGACGCGATGAAAGCCGCAAGTACGGATGGAAGGCGCACTCCGATTTCCGTATGGCCGAATAGCGTTGTTGTCAGTTTAATCGCCCATGCGATGAGGGGTGCCTGGTCATGATATCCGAAGGCGAGATGCCGGCTCCATTGCCAGTAGTTCGTCTCATCAGGGACCAGATTAAAAAGACCTGCATAGAAGATTCGTAATATGCTGAATCCGATAATCAAAGCCCAGGCGGCTTGAATATAAAAACGATCTGAATGCTCCTTCATTCTCTTTGAACCTATATGTCACAAAGACACAAAGATATTATTTTATCTGGATATCCAGAAAGCCCAAGTTGATACATTCGGCTTTGAAGATAACCCGCTTCAGGGGCATGTGAAACTCGTGCATAAGGTTGCATAACACCGAACAGGGCACCGAGATAAACAAAACATCGAATTAAATAACAAATAGATATGGATTTATAGTCGCACATTCATGCTGTTCGGTGCAACGCACCCTAATGCACTCAGACAGTCACACACCCCCGAATCGGCCTACCTCCAAAGCCTATCCCATTTTGTAACTTGGCTATTGTAGATAACCGGGTCGGCACTTTCAAAGTCAAGTCGATTTTGGATGGCGGCGGCTATTGACTAAATAGTTTAAGCTCAATAGGATAGCTCCTTAAATTGGCTGTATTATCAGGAATTTCGTTTATATCGGGATGAAAATAAATACCACCATTAATCGTTATGTCTTTGTAGAACTGATTCCTCCGTTTCTTGTGAATCTGGTTTTCTTTTCTTTTATTTTTCTCATGACCCAAATTCTTGAGATAACCAATCTCGTGGTGAATTATCGAATCAGTCCCTGGTCTGTCATTTTGATGCTCTTATATGCCCTGCCGTTTTTCCTCCAATTCATCATTCCCCTGTCTGTGATGATGGCCGTTCTGCTGACGTTTTTGAGACTTTCCAAGGATAACGAAATCGTGGCTATGAAATCCGGCGGAATCAGCCTTTACGGACTCGTTCCACCGGTACTTCTTTTCTGCCTGTCTGCCAGCATTGTGACCGCATTCATGTCACTTTACGGGTTGCCCAAAGGACGGTTGGCATTTAAAGATCTTGCCATTAAAGTCGTGGCTTCGAATCTGGATATCGGGCTCAAGGAAAGGACCTTCAATGACCGGTTTGAAGGAATCACCATTTACGTCAACAAAATGGACATTCGAACCAAAACGTTGATCGATGTGTTTATTGAAGATCAGCGATCGGAAAAAATAACCAATACGGTAATTGCCCCGAAGGCGAAACTCGTGTCCGACCCGGAAAATTTTATGTTTCGTTTAGAACTCTTCAACGGAACCATCAACCAAGTGGATCTTGACCATCGATCTGCAAATACCATCTATTTCGAATCGTATGAAATGAGTCTGAATCTGAAACAGAAAATCGCCCAACATCGAGCGGAGGGCCCCAAAGATGAAGAAGAGATGACTCTCTTTGAGCTTCGCGAGTATGTGAAAACCCGAAAAAAGAAAGATGATAAATTTTTTCTTGCTCTGATGGAATTTCATAAGAAATTTTCCATACCCAGTGCATGTTTTGCCCTCGGAATTCTTGCGCTTCCGTTAGGCGTTCAGTCCAAAACCACTAATCGATTCTTCGGCATCGGGCTCGGGCTCGTCTTTTTCTTAATGTATTATATGCTCCTGTCTGCCGGATGGGTTTTCGGAGAAGCCGGGATCTATCCGCCTCTGATCGGCATGTGGGTTCCCAATGTGGTGATGGGCAGTATCGGAATCTATATGCTCATAAGAACGGCCAGAGAACGCCCCACAAAACTTGAGCTGATTTTAAAAATATATCATCGGATTCGATCCCGAATCGATGAATCCGAGCCAAACTAGAACAGAGATGCCCCATGTCGATTTTATATAACTACGTCAATCGGGAGATATTTAAGCATTTCGGCGTGATCGTCGTCGTGGTCGTTTCCATCTATGTGGCCGTCGATTTTTTTGAAAAGATCGATGATTTTATGGAGGCAGGGCTTCCATTCAGCAGGGTCCTCTCATTTTTTCTCTATAATATTCCTTTTGTTGTCGCTCAGATCGTTCCGGTGGGCCTGTTCTTATCCATATTGATCGTTTTTTGTATAATGAGTAAGAGCAATGAAATCATTGCGTTAAGGAGCAGCGGGATCAGTATCTATTATCTTCTATTGCCGCTGCTTTCCGTAGGCGTCCTTTTTACCATTTTACTTTTCTTTCTATCAGAGGTTGTGGTCCCATTCACCACCAGCAAGGCGAATAAAATTTGGCTCAGCGAGGTCAGAAAAGAGCGGCTATACACCACCCGGGAAAAGAATGTCTGGATCAAAGGGAATCGAAAAATAATCCATATTAAGTATTATGATGCAACAAACCGATCGCTTCACGGCATATCCATTAATTATTTTGATAAGGATTTCAACTTGATCAGAAGGGTTGATGCGAAGGAAGCCCTGTTTGAGAAAGAAAAATGGGTTTTGACCAACAGCATGGTTCAGACACTCAACACCGATACGCGCAGTTATAAGGTGACGTTTAATGATAAGGAGGTGGAACCGCTCGATTTTTCTCCGGAAGATATGAAAAGGGCGATGAAAAAATCTGTGGAAATGAGTTTCAAGGAACTCTTGAGTTATATCCGAAAGGTTGAGGCCGAGGGATATGATGCAACCGTTTATCGGGTCGATCTCCAGGCAAAAATCGCGTTTCCGTTTGTCTGTATCATATTATGCATGCTGGGTATCGGGATTTCTGTTCGCGGAAAGCTGAGCGAGGGTATTCCATTGGTTGTCGGCTTTGGACTCGGTATCGTATTCTTCTATTGGATATTTAACAGCTTCTGTCTCTCTCTGGGGTACGGCGAGGTGTTGCCCGCGTGGGTCGCGGTGTGGGTTGCCAATTTTACCTTCCTCTGCTTCGGTTTGTATACGCTGATGAATGCTGAATGATCATTTATCCGAAAACAGACAGTACGCCTGCATCCGTCTTGGATTCAAACGCTTTTAAAAGGATGCGTTGATGATCCTCATATATAATATATTATTACACGCGGGGGTTATTCTCGGACTTCCTTTCATTATTCCGATTGTGCTGCTCACCAGAAAATGGAGAAAACCGTTTCGCAACCGATTGGGTATTACTTCTTCGCCGGATGGTCTTTCAGGATCTACGGGTGATTCAAAATATCTCAAACCGATTTGGATTCATGCCCTTTCCGTTGGGGAAGTCATTTCCGCGGTTCCGCTGGTCTCAAAGCTGTTTGAATCAAAAAATAATCCGATTGTTTTCAGCACCACCACCCAGACCGGTTATGATATATCAAAGACCCTTTTGAGCGCATATGTGAAGCGTATTTTTTACTTCCCCTATGATCTGCTGTTTACCGTAAGGCGCATGGGAAACCGTATCGATCCCGCACTGGTTATCATCGTTGAGACGGATATATGGCCCAATTTTCTGGTCGAGATGAAACGGCGCAATGTTCCGGTCCTATTGGCCAACGCCAGGTTATCCGACCAATCCTTTGCCGGTTATCGAATGTTATCATTTATCATGAAACGGGTGTTCGGTTTATTTTCGAGTATATGCGCCCAGACCCAGGCGGATGCCGATCGGTTCCGACTTCTGGGGATTTCTTCCAATAGAGTTACGGTTACGGGTAACATCAAATTTGATCAGAGTTCGGAACCCCTGACGGATATTGACCTGACGCAACTGAAACAACAGCTGCACATCAAGGACGGGCGGAAGGTGATCGTTTCCGGCAGTACCCATGACGGTGAAGAATCGATTCTATTGGACGCCTTTACCCGGCTTAAGAAAAGATATCCTGAGCTTTTGATGATCATCGTTCCACGAGATCCGGAGCGTGCCGATTCCATCCGTGCCGAGTTCGACGCTGCCGGATGGATCACGGTATTGATGAAGGATCTCCCGGGTCCCGGCAGCAGAAAGGAGATGGATATCGTTGTGGTTGATGTCATCGGTCTCCTGAAGAAACTGTATGCCCTGGCTGACATTGCGTTTGTGGGCGGCAGCTTGGTGAATGCCGGCGGGCATAATCCCCTGGAACCGGCGGCTTTTAGCAAACCGGTTCTGTTCGGTCCGGATATGAGTGATTTTAGACAAATATCAAAGATGCTGCTGGAAGCCGGCGGAGGGCGCCGCATTCATGATGCCGGAAGTTTTTATCAAGCTGTCGTTACCTTCCTCGAAGAAGAAGGGAAAGCTTTGGAAACCGGTAAGAACGCCCATGCGTTGCTGACAGCCAACCGAGGCGCCATTAATAATACGATGAATGGGATCGATGCTGCAATTAAAAATCAGGTTGACACCTAAACTGATCGGTTCCAGGTTCTGGGTTCAGAGTTCAGAGTTCAGGGTTCAAAGTTCAAAGGTTATGGCCTCTTGCCAATAATCATTTTCTTTCTTCAAGTCCGGGAATCGTCACGATTACCCGTTGGGTGAGACGGTCTTGGAGCCAAATTGAAGACAAAAATCCTTTGATAGTGGCTGATTAGAGTTTTTCAACCCTGAACCCTGAACGTTGAACCGCTTAACCTAAATCATTAATTCTTTAATAAATGCATAATCGATTTCACAAAATTGAGACCATGATGAAGGATGAGGGGGAAGAATCCGTATCATGGCTGGCCGCACTGTTGTCTATGGTATCCTTGGGTTACCGGGGGGTGCTTTGGATTAGAGATTTTTGTTTTAAAACCGGACTGAAAAGGTCAAAGAGGCTTCCGTGCATGGTTATTTCCATCGGGAATATTACAGTGGGCGGAACCGGAAAAACCCCCATGTGCATGTTTGTGGCAGAAGCGGTCAAAAAGATGGGTCGCAAGTCGGCTATCCTCATCAGGGGATATCGCGGGGGGGCTGAAAAAAAAGGGGGCATCGTCAGTGACGGAAAGACACTGCTCATGGGACCGGACGAGGCCGGCGACGAGGCTTTCTTGATGGCCTCCCTTATGAAAGGCGTACCCGTACTTGTGGGAAGAGATCGTTATGCTTCGGGGCAAACCGCGATACAGGCGTTCGGTTCAGAAGTGCTGGTATTGGACGACGCATTTCAACATCGGGGTCTTATGCGGGATATCGATCTTGTTTTGCTGGATGAACAGCAACCGTTCGGAAATCAAAAACTTCTTCCCCGAGGCAGACTCAGAGAACCGATACATGAACTGCGCCGGGGAGATGCCGTCATTTTAACGAGAAGCCGCGGCTTGGGAGATGAAACGGCTTCTATGGTAAAGAAAATAGTGCCTGATATACTTGTTTTTCGATCATTTCACCGACCCGCTGTTCGGACGGTGATCCGAAAAACGAGCACTGATGCGTCTGAATTGAAGAATAAAGATAACGATCAGGCATCAATTTTCCTTAAAGGAAAAACGGTTTTTGCTTTTTCAGGGATTGCGGCAAACCAGAAATTCCAGGATACCATTGGATCTCTGGGCGGCAGGCTGGTTGGCGCCCTGTCATTTGCCGATCACCATAAATATACTGAGAAAGATATTCAAACCATTTGCCGGCAATCGAATCAGGCCCGGGCCGATATCCTGGCTACCACCGAGAAGGATTTTGCCCGGTTTGGCCATCAAGTGCCCCAGTGGCCCATGGATCTGACGGTTATCGGAATCGATATAAGCTTCGATCCCGATGCGCATGGGTTTATAGCGTTTCTAAAATCACGGCTGGAAGGGGAAACATAATATTGATGGAGAAGCCCATTGACAGTCCTTTAAATGTTACAGCTTTTCTTGACGGGAGGCCGGGGCATGAGAAGCAAACCAAAGGTATCCTCAATGCAATGGGTCGGTTGACAACCATGGCTGTTGCCTACCGAACGGTTGTCCCCGGCAATTTGGGTGGATCCATTAAGGACTGGGCAACCTACCTGTGGTCAAAATTAAACCCTGTTAAACCGGATGTTCAACCGTCCGATATCGATTTGATCATGGGAACCGGTGCCTATACCCATATCCCCATGCTGCTGCTCAAACGAGCGTGTGGTGCGAAAGCCGTGACCAGTATGTCCCCCGCCCAACCGTTAATCCGGGAGTTTGATCTATGCTTCATTCCGCAGCACGAAGGGGTGAAACCCAAAGACAATATCCTCGTCACCCTCGGCCCGCCCAATAGTGCCGTTTCCATGGGACGACATCAACAAAACAGGGGGCTAATTCTTGTGGGCGGTGTGGATCACAAGAGCCATTACTGGAATCCGGATGAACTATTGGACCGGATTCGATTGATTCTTAAAAAGGAACCCGTCATTGAATGGACCGTATCCTCTTCACCGCGAACACCTCCGGATACGGTTCAGCAACTGGGCTATCTGGTTTCACAAGAGCGGAATGCGAGTTTCTTTTCATCAGAGACGACCCCTGACGGGTGGATCGAGGAACAGTATGCCTTAAATCATCGAGTATGGGTATCCGCTGACAGTGTTTCGATGGTTTACGAAGCGGTTACGGCAGGTTGCAGTGTCGGAATTTTACCGGTGGATTGG
>CAYSUA010000282.1:0-7947 GCA_964433795.1 uncultured Desulfobacteraceae bacterium
AATACGTATCACCTTTTTCTGAGACCGGGCATAGAAGTGATCTCTCAGTTTTCCGGATTGCATCGGTTCATGAACTGGAACGGCACCATTCTTACGGACAGCGGCGGGTTCCAGGTTTTTTCTCTGGCAAAATTGTCTAAAATAAATGATGAAGGTGTTATCTTCCAGTCCCATATCGATGGTTCAAGACATGAATTGACTCCTGAAAAAGCAGTCTCCTTGCAAATGGCGTTCGGGTCGGATATCGCCATGTGCCTGGACCAGTGTATTCAATTTCCGGCGGAGCGGTCGGATGTGGAAGCGGCCCTCGATCTGACCACCCGTTGGGCCGGACGATGCAAGGAACGATGGAAACAAAGCAATTCATCTTCCACAGCCCTGTTCGGAATTGTCCAGGGGGGAATGTTTAAGGACCTGCGTGAAAAATCTGCAAACCAGATCATTGAAATCGAATTTCCAGGATATGCCATTGGGGGATTGAGCGTCGGTGAGCCCAAAGCGCTCATGATGGAAATGGGGGAACATACTCTGCCCCTGCTTCCTGATTCAAAACCGAAATATATTATGGGGGTCGGGACTCCTGAAGATATCGTCGAACTCGTAGATCTCGGCGCCGACATGTTCGATTGTGTCATGCCGACCCGGAATGCCAGAAACGGGCAACTGATTACATCCCAAGGCACCATAAATATCTGCAATGCCCGATTTAAGCAGGATACCGATCCGCCGGACCCTGTATGTCGTTGTTATACCTGCCGAAATTATTCCAGCGCCTATTTGCGTCACCTTTACATGGCGAGGGAGCTTCTTGCATATCGTTTAAACACGATACATAATATTTATTATTATGTTCAGCTCATGCATGAGATCCGAAAAGCGATATCGGAAGGGAATTTCAATAAGTTTAAGAAAGACTTTTACAGGTTGCGCGATCATTGATATATAAATTCATTTGGGCGTATTCGAATAGTGAATAAGAATAAATCAATGCGGTTATGCACAAAGCCGCAGATGCTTGACTTGAGGTTTCTGCATAACCGGATAAATCAAAACGGAGGGATTAAAAATGAAAGAAAAAATTGAAGCGGCATTGAATAAAATTAGGCCGATGCTTCAGGCCGACGGCGGCGACGTTGAATTGGTCGAAGTGGGAGAAGATGGCCTGGTGAAAGTTCGATTGCAGGGAGCTTGTGCCGGATGCCCCATGTCTCAGATGACCATCAAAAACGGTGTTGAGAAGATCCTAAAAGAGCAAGTTCCGGAAGTTTCTTCTGTAGAAGCTGTCTAGTTATTGTTGAAAACGCACTCCGAAGTATAATGAACTACTCCGCGGCAAGCCACGGGGTATCAAATGGAAATTATCTTAAAGCCCCAAGGGGCGGGGAATTAGACCCTTGTCCGCCTGGCGGATTAATCCTGGTTTTATAGCGGGTTGCCCGTGGCTTATGCCTTTGCTGGAGGGAGGTTTTTAAATGACCATTTCAAGTAAAATCGAAACCATCATATCGAAATCCTCCTGGATTCGAAAAATGTTTGAAGAAGGTGCACGGTTGAAAAGCATCCACGGAGTGGATAAGGTGTTTGATTTCAGCCTGGGAAATCCGAATGTCAAGCCTCCGGAAGAATTCAGGAAAGTGTTGCATGAAGCGGTTGATGCCTCGGAATCCCAAGGTCACGGATATATGCCGAATACCGGATTTCCGGAAGTCTGTCAGTCGGTTGCCGATTACCTTACGGTGGAGCAGGATGTTCAGGTTTCCGGAAAAGAGGTGATTATGACCTGCGGCGCTGCAGGCGGAATGAACATCATGCTAAAGGCCGTATTGGATCCTGGTGACGAGGTGATCGCACCGGCGCCCTATTTTGTGGAATACGGCGTTTATGCGGATAACCATGGCGGAGTATTTAAAAGCGTGCCCACAAAATCGGATTTTACACTGGATCTGGATGCCATTTCAGGGGCGATAAACGAGCGCACCAAAGCGATGATCCTGAACTCTCCCAACAATCCAACCGGACAGGTCTATTCCGAGGAAAGTCTTCAAGAACTCGGTTCCTTGCTGACCGAAAAAGGCAGGGCGCTGAACCGGACCATTTACGTAATATCCGATGAACCGTATTGTAAAATCGTTTACGACGGCACTCAAGTTCCCGGTATCTTTAACTGTTATAAGGAAAGCGTCATCGTGACATCCTATTCCAAAGACATCTCCATACCGGGGGAGCGGATCGGTTTCGCAGCCATCAATCCCAAAGCAACCTATAAAAATGATCTCTACGCAGGGATGGCCCTGGCCAATCGAATATTGGGATTTGTCAATGCTCCTGCGCTCATGCAGCGGGTTGTCGGAAAAATTCAGGGGGCCTGTGTTAACATATTCGAATATGAACGAAAACGGAATCTATTCTGCGATGGGCTGGCCGATGCAGGGTACGATTTTACCAAGCCTCCAGGAGCCTTCTATCTGTTTCCAAGAGCACCGATTCCGGATGATGTGGAGTTTGTACAAGCACTCCAAGAAGAATTGATCCTTGCGGTACCCGGCAGCGGTTTCGGAGGGCCCGGTTATTTTAGAATTGCCTACTGCGTGGAAGATGAAACCATCATCAAGGCCCTTCCGGGATTCAAGCGGGTGATGGAGAAGTTTAGATAGGATACTTGATACTGGATTCTTGATTCGAGATCCAGGGTGAAACTAAATATCGAGTATCCAGCATCGAGCATCCAGTATCAGGTATTGCGCAGAACTTATAGAGAATCAGATTGGAAAATAACCTATATTCATTTTGTCGAAGAAGAGGATCTCCATATGAAAATACTGAAGATCGACCATTTGGGTATTGCCGTCAACAGTATCGATGCCGGAAAGCAATTTTGGACCGATGTTTTGGGCCTTCCCTTTGAGGGATCTGAAATCGTGGAAGAGCAAAAAGTGAGCACCGGTTTTTTCCCTGTTGGAGAAAGCGAGATAGAGCTGTTGGAATCCACCGCGCCGGATGGTCCCGTCGCCAAATATATTGAGAAGAAAGGCACAGGGCTTCAGCATATTGCGTTTCGCGTGGACGACATCGAAGCAGCGTTGAAGGAATTGAAAGAAAGCGGTATTCGACTCATCGATGAAACCCCGAGAAAAGGGGCCGGTGGGGCAAAGATCGCATTTCTTCATCCCAAATCGACAGGTGGTGTTCTGGTCGAGATATGTGAAAGGGAATAAGAAAACAGGCGAATATCCGAATATGTGAAGGAGAAAGAGATGGCTGAACATTCCGGAATTGATAATTGGAAGAAGATTGCCGAAAAGGAGCTTAGAGGAAAACCGTTAGATTCGCGGACCTGGATGAGTCCCGAAGGGATTCCCATAAAACCGCTGTACACCGCCGAAGATCTTGAAAAGATGGAGCATGTAAACACCCTGCCGGGAGTGATCCCCTTCATGCGAGGACCAAGGGCCACCATGTATTCCGGCCGGCCGTGGACTATCCGACAGTATGCAGGGTTTTCAACCGCAAAAGAATCCAATGAGTTCTATCGCAAAAGCCTGATCGCCGGCCAAAAAGGGCTATCTGTTGCATTCGATCTTGCCACCCACAGAGGGTATGATTCCGACCATCCCCGGGTCCTCGGAGATGTGGGGAAAGCCGGGGTTGCCATCGATTCTGTGGAGGACATGAAATTACTCTTTGATCAGATTCCCCTGGATCAGATGTCGGTCTCCATGACCATGAACGGAGCGGTGCTGCCCATTATGGCCGATTTTATTGTTGCCGGAGAGGAACAGGGCGCTTCGCAAGAGCAACTGACCGGCACCATTCAAAACGATATCCTCAAGGAATTTCTGACCCGGAATACTTACATCTATCCGCCGGAACCTTCCATGCGCATTGTCGCCGACATCATCGAGTATTGTTCAAAGCAGATGCCCCGATTCAACACCGTGAGCATCAGCGGCTATCATATGATGGAGGCCGGCGCCAACTCGTTATTGCAGCTGGCATTTACTTTAGCCGACGGGTTGGAGTATGTTCGGGCGACCTTAAGCCGAGGCCTCGATGTGGATTCCTTTGCACCCCGCCTGGCGTTTTTTTTCGGAATCGGTATGAATTTTTTCATGGATATCGCCATGCTGCGGGCTGCCAGAATCCTCTGGGCGGAGTTGATGGAACAGTTCGAACCCAAAGACCCGCGGTCTTCGATGCTCCGAACCCATTGCCAGACATCCGGTTGGAGTTTGACCATGCAGGACCCGTACAATAATATTATAAGGACAACGCTTGAAGGCTTATCTGCGGTGCTGGGCGGGACCCAGTCGCTTCACACCAATTCCTTTGACGAGGCTGTGGGATTGCCCACGGAGCTTTCTTCCAGGATCGCTCGGAATACTCAGATTATCATGCAGGAAGAATCCAGGATCTGTAATGTCATCGACCCGCTGGGCGGCTCCTATTATGTGGAGAACCTGACACAGTCCATGGTGAATGAAGCCAGAAAAATCATCGAGGAAGTCGAAGAGATGGGCGGCATGGCCAAAGCGATTATTGCCGGGATGCCGAAACTGAGGGTCGAGGAATCGGCGGCAAGGGCCCAGGCCAGAATCGATCAGGGAAAAGACGTGATTGTGGGGGTGAATAAATACCAGCTTGAAGAGGATGTGGAAATCGAGGTTTTTGAGGTACCCCCAACCGTACGGGATGATCAGGTTTCAAGGCTTAAAGAGACGCGATCCAAGCGTGACGGCAAAGCCGTGGAAAAGGCGCTTGAGGGGATTACCAGAGTTGCCGAATCCGGAGGCAACCTCCTCGAGGCCTGTATTCCCGCCGCCCGTGCCAGGGCCACGGTTGGTGAGATCACAGACGCCATGGAAAAAGTCTTCGGGCGTTATGTGGCAACCACCCAGTGCATCTCCGGTGTTTATGCAGCAGAATATGGCGATAGCGAGGTTTTTACTTCCATCCGGAAGCGGACGGACACATTTCTTGCAAAGGAGGGCAGGCGGCCGAGGATGTTGGTGACCAAAATGGGACAGGACGGACATGACCGGGGTTCAAAGGTCATCGCCACCGGCTTTGCAGACATCGGGTTTGATGTGGATATCAGTCCCATGTTTCAAACCCCGTCTGAAGCCGCCCGCATGGCCATTGAAAACGATGTCCATGTGGTGGGTGTTTCTTCCCAGGTCGCTGCCCATAAGGTGCTGGTTCCCAATCTGATTTCCGCCCTTAAGGAAGAAGGTGGCGAAGACATCACTGTTGTGGTCGGCGGAATCATACCCCCATCCGATTATGATTTTCTCTATGACAACGGTGTGGCTGCGGTCTTTGGACCCGGAACTTCGATTACCGAGGCCGCCAACCTGGTACTGAAAGAGTTAGAACAGTAGATATGAGTTCCCCGACCAATCCCCAACCCTATGTCAAGGGGGTGCTGGAGCGAAACCGGCGGATGCTGGCCAGAACCATTACGCTGATTGAAAGTGCGCTGCCTGAACACCAAGCCTTGGCTCGAACCATTCTCGATCAGCTGTTGCCCCATACCGGCAAATCGATACGACTCGGAATTACGGGGGTGCCGGGCGTGGGCAAAAGTACATTTATTGAAAGCTTCGGCATGATGCTGGTGAAAAAAGGCCTAAAGGTAGCTGTCCTGGCCGTGGATCCCAGCAGCCAGATCAGCGGCGGCAGTGTCATGGCGGATAAAACCCGCATGGAACGGCTTTCCGTAGAAAAAGCGGCCTATATTCGACCCTCTCCTTCCGGGGGAACCCTTGGCGGCGTTGCCAGAAAAACCAGAGAAACCATGCTCGTATGCGAAGCCGCCGGTTTTGATGTGTTGATAATCGAAACCCTGGGAGTCGGGCAATCCGAAATCCGCGTGGCCTCAATGGTCGATTTTTTTCTGGTTTTGATGCTGGCCGGGGCCGGCGATGAGCTTCAGGGGATTAAAAAAGGGATTCTGGAGATGGCAGATGCCATCGCTATTAACAAAGCGGATGGCGGCAACGTGGAAAATGCGAAACGGGCGGCTAGAGCATACGAAACCGCACTTAGTCTATTGAATCCGTCATCACCGACCTGGAAGGCACCGGTGCTCACCTGCAGCGCGCTTGAAATGACCGGAATAGAAGATATCTGGGATATGGTGCTTGATCATAAGGGAAGGCTGGAAAAAACCGGTGAACTGGAAGAAAAGCGAAAAAAACAGGCGCTAAACTGGATGTGGTCCCTGGTGGATGAAGGATTAAAGGAGCGGTTTTATGAAAGCCCTTCCATTAAGAAATTGCTGAACAACATCACGCGTGAAGTCGAGACGGGAGTTACCGCACCCACCGATGCCGCATTTGCACTCCTTTCGCTTTTTGACGATCGAACTTAATATGAATGGATTGAAGGGATGATTGAATGGGAGCCATAGAAGATAAAATCAAGGAATTGAGGGATCGAGAAGCGAAGATATTAAAGATGGGGGGAGACAAAGCAATATCCGCCCAGCGCGAAAAGGGCAAATTAACAGCCCGGGACCGGCTTAATCTTCTATTCGATCCGGGTACGTTTCGTGAACTGGATATGTTTGTCACCCACCGGTGTGTCAACTTCGGTATGGAAGGGGTGGAGATCCCTTCGGACGGTGTTGTTACCGGCCATGGAATGGTGGCGGGACGTCCGGTATTTGCCTTTTCGCAGGATTTTACCTCCCGTGCCGGAAGCCTTGGAGAGATGCACGCCAAGAAGATTTGTAAAGCCATGGATCTTGCCCTTAAGGCCGGTGCTCCATTCGTGGGGATGAACGATTCCGGCGGGGCGCGGATTCAGGAAGGCGTGGACGCTCTATCGGGCTATGGAGACATTTTTTTTCGAAATTCGCTGGCCTCCGGCGTCATTCCTCAGATTTCGGTCATAATGGGACCGACGGCAGGAGGTGCGGTCTATTCACCGGCCATGACCGACTATATCTTTATGGTTAAAGGAAGCAGCTATATGTTCATCACCGGTCCGGAAGTCATAAAAGCGGTGACCGGAGAAGAGATCACGTTTGAGGATCTGGGGGGCGCCATGACGCATAACCGTAAAAGCGGGGTTGCGCAATTTGCCTGTGAAGACGATGAAGACACCATCCGCCAGATCAGAAAACTCCTTTCCTATATTCCTTCAAACAACATGGAAGACCCGCCCAGAGTAGATACCGGTGACGATCCCATGCGGGAGGCTCCCGAGCTGGATACCATCTTGCCGGACAGTCCCCGACGCGCTTACGATATGAAAGAGGTCATCCGCCACATTGTGGATAATGGAGAAATCTTTGAACCTCATGAACACTATGCCACCAATATGATTGTCTGTTTCGCCCGGTTGAACGGACGGACCGTGGGCGTGATCGCCAATCAACCCAGAATCCGCGCAGGATGCTTGGATATAGATGCTTCGGATAAGGCCACCCGGTTTATCCGGTTCTGTGATGCGTTTAATATACCCCTCCTTACCATTTCCGATGTCCCCGGTTATTTGCCGGGAAGCCGACAGGAGTGGGGGGGCATCATCCGGCACGGCGCAAAACTTCTGTGGTGTTATTCGGAAGCCACGGTACCCAAACTGTTGCTGATTACCCGGAAAGCTTACGGTGGCGCTTACATTGCCATGTCTTCCAAACATCTGGGAGCGGATATGGCGTTTGCCTGGCCCAGTGCCGAAATTGCGGTAATGGGTGCGGAAGGGGCCGCCAACATCATTCACCGAAAAGAGATTAACGCTGCTGAAGATCCAGTCGCCAAACGCCAGGAAAAAATTGAAGAATATGAAAATCTATTTTCAAATCCGTACTGTGCTGCCGGCAGAGGATACATCGATGCGGTCATTGCACCCAGGGAAACACGGGCACGTCTGATCGAAGCGTTGGAGGCCATGTGTGCCAAACGAGAGATGCGGCCGGCGAAAAAACACGGTAACATTCCCATG
>CAYSUA010000283.1:0-7942 GCA_964433795.1 uncultured Desulfobacteraceae bacterium
AAGTAGAAGTGCCCTTTTGGATGTTATTTATCGGCGGGATGGCAGTCGGAGGCGGTCTTATGGTATTTGGTACCCGTGTTATGGAGACCATCGGCAAAAATATCACTGAGATGACTCCCATTCGCGGGTTTTGTGCTCAATTTGGGGCCGCTACCACCATATTAATCTGTTCGAGGATGGGTTTTCCCATTTCGACGACACACGTGTTGGTGGGATCTGTAGTCGGCATTGGGCTGATGCGGGGAATGGGGACATTGGACTTGCGTATATTAAAGAACATCGGTCTGTCATGGATCGTCACGCTGCCGTTTGCGATCCTATTGACCATTCTATTTTATAAAATTCTGACGTATTTTTTGATGTAATCGAATATTGCAAAGGGGGAAAGAGTCATGCGTTTACTACTCAGCTCTTTGTTTCATGAGTCACCGTTTGAAAACCTTCAACGGCATGCCGATAAAGTAAAGGAGTGTGCCCAACTATTCCGGGATGCGGCGGTCTGCCATATCGATGAAGCGTGCGAAGAATTCAATATGCTGACTGAAAGAGTGTCTCAGCTCGAACACCAGGCGGATGATATCAAGAGAAACATCCGGAATCATCTGCCCAAGGGCATCCTCATGCCGGTGGACAAGTTTCAGTTTCTGCATTACCTCAGGGAGCAGGACAAGGTGCTGGATCAAGTTGAAGAGGCGCTGTTCTGGCTCTCTTTCCGCCCCCGAAGTATCCCAAAGGAAGTTGCCGATGATATTCACAATTTGATTCAAGCTGTGATTCCCCCCATTGAAAAATTATCCGACCTGGTGGCCTTGGCCACCCAATACTTTAAAAACCGATCCCAGGCCACAAGAAATGAAGTGAAGGCCATGATCCGGGATATCCGAAATTACGAAGGTGATGCGGATAATATGGAGCGGAGTCTGAAGTTTAAAATTTTCAGTATCATTAAAGACCCCTTGGCTGTTTTCCATTTGATTCAGCTGGTTGAAATCGTAGGTGATATTGCCGATCACGCACAGAATGCGTCGGATCGGATGCGCGCAATGATCGCCCGGTAGGGTCAAGCAGGATTTCCTGTATGCCTGTTAGAAGACCACATTCTGATCCGGATTATTCCAATCACACCCGAACCAAGAGTAAGGGTGCATTCTTTATTTGCGCTATCCTGGCTGTCTGCTTCGGGATTCTGATGGCCGTACCACCTCCCCCCGGACTTTCCAAAGCCGGACTGAAGGTTTTGGGGATTGCGCTGCTTGCCATCGGGTTCTGGGGCACGGAGCTCCTGCCCCCCGGTGTGACCGGAATGATCGTTATCCTGCTGCTGGTTGTTTCAGGAAGTGTATCCGGGCTCCGGGAAGCGCTTTTTGGATTTTCACAACCGGTCGTCTATTTTGTTGTGGGTGTTCTCACCATCGGTTTGGCGGTTTCAAAAAGCGGTTTGGCAGAGCGGTTTGCGCGGTGGTCCCTGAAACGATCCAAAGGGTCTTCCAAAAAGCTGTTCTTTCAACTCCTCTTAAGTTTCCCGTTGCTGACGCTTCTCCTCCCATCAGCAACCACAAGGTCCGGAATTTTAATCCATGTCTACGAACAGGCGCTGACGCTGGGACGAATTTCACGACATTCTCCTTTGGCAAAAGCCATTATGATGGCTCTAAACTCCATCAATCGCCTGGCATCCACCATGCTCCTCACCGGGGGGATTACCCCTGTGTTATCCGCTGCACTGGTTGGGGGGTTTTCATGGACCCGATGGCTGGTGCTCATGAGTGTTCCTTATTGCGTGCTTCTTATGGTGGGGTCCGCTCTCATATTTATGATTTATCGAAAAGGATTTGAAGGCAAGTTTGAAATTTCATCCGAAAACGATTTTCCCTCATTGACTCCGATAGAGATCAGAACCGCCATCATTGTTATCGTCACCTCTATTTTATGGCTGACCGATGCATTTCATCATCTGCCGCCGGCATTACCGGCCATTTTCGCATGGATTTGCCTGCTGTCCCCCGGTTTTGGCGTGCTGACCTGGAAGGAATTTGAAAAGAAATTCGGATGGTCCAATATTTTTGTAATAGCCGGTTCGCTGTCTCTGGCCCATGCCATCATAAAAAGCGGAGCCGGCGAGTGGATTGCGAAGTTGCTCATTTCCGGAATTCCGGGTTTTTCCAAAGAGCCCTTTATAGCCGTTTCAGTGCTGCTCATCTGTGCTGCACCGGTTCGGCTATTAATTCCGAACATTACCGGGTTTCTTTCCATTACGATTCCCATCGCCATGTCCATCGGTTCTACTATGGGCTTCAATTCCGTTCTCTGTGGATTGATGGTCATGATTGTCGGCGATGCGGTTTTATACTATCCGGCCCAGAGTGCCTCATCGCTCGTGGTTTACGAGCGGGGATTTTTAAGTGCTGCTGAAATCTTTCGTTTCGGGATATTGATGACGCTCACTGCCGTTTTGATAATAATTTTTGTGGCAATTCCCTATTGGTCATGGATCGGAAGCCCTTTGGTATTGGGCCGTTAGGTTTTTAAATCCCATCTAATATTTCCCTCAACGTTTGTGATAAAGAATGAATATCGAATGGCTTTTGAATGAATCCATCACAACCTTGATCTAGAAATCCCGATGCTTTGCCATTTTGGCTGTATCCGCTGGAGAGAAGAATTTTTATGTCCGGATTCGTTTCTTTTAATTTAACAAAGATCTCTTCGCCGCTCATCTCCGGCATGATCATATCCAGAATCACGATATCAATCCGATCTTTATGATCTGTAAACAATTGAATAGCTGAAGCTCCGGTTTTGGCGGTGAAGACCGTATATCCCAGCTCTTTCAACATGGGCTCAATGCTGTCCACTACCATATCCTCGTCATCTATGAAGAGGATAGTTCCCTCACCCGTTTCGAGTTTAGCCGATTCCGTTGTTTTATGCACCGCGTCAAAAAGCGTCTGGGATACGGGAAGATAAATAGTAAAGGTTGACCCTTCCCCCTTTACGCTGGATACTTGAATGTGGCCGTTGTGGTTCTTGATGATTCCGAACGCAGAAGCGAGTCCTAAGCCCGTTCCGATTCCGCCCTTATGTTTGGTGGTGAAAAACGGATCAAAGATACGCTCTTGAACGACTTCATCCATCCCGACTCCTGAATCGGAAATGGTAATCTTGACGTAATTACCGGCCGACAATTCCACGGTCTTCCCTTTGTCTTCAGACAATTGTCTGTTTTCAGTTTTTATCTGAATTTCTCCGCCTTTTGGCATGGCTTGCCAGGCATTGACCAAGAGGTTGAGAATTACCTGCTTGATTTGTCCTTGATCGGCATCTACCAGGGAAACTTCTTTTCCCAGTTCCTGAATAACAGTGATTTCTTTTCGGGTTCTTTCGAACATCCCGGATGTTTTATTGATAATCAGATTGATGTTCGTCGGCCGTACTTCACCTCTTCCTTCGCCGGCCATTCCGAGCAATTGTTTGGTAAGATCCGCTCCTCTTTGAATGACCTCCTCTATTTTCATTAACCGGCTGTAATCGGAATGGGTTTGATCTTTATCGAGCAGCATCAGGGAAGCATTTCCCTGGATGCTCATCAACAGGTTATTGAAATCATGAGCAATTCCGCCAGCCAAAGTCCCGATGGCCTCAAGCTTTTGGCTTTGCCGGAGCTGCTGGTCGATTTTTTCACGCTCTTCTTCAAGCCGCCTCCGCTCCGATAATTCGAGTTGGAGATTTGTATAGAGTGTGGCGTTATCGAGCGCCATGGATGCCAGCTCTGCAAACTGTTCGAGAATTTTTACGGTTTTCGGCCCGATGGCAAGGTTTCGGTCATAATGTGCAAGACCGATCACCCCGGCCGGCTCTCCACCTGTTTTAAGCGGTATGGCAACCGTTGCCCGACGCTTATGATAATTCGGATTGGGTGAACGTTCCGGCCACGTTTGATAATCATCGGTCAGTACGGTCTTTTTTGTTTTCCAGACTGCTCCCGCCAATCCCCTGCCGGCCATAAAGCGGCGGCCGATTTGATCGGATAAACTGCCGATGGCTGCTCTGAGTTCAAATTCATCTTTTTCTGCATCGTAAATGTATATGAAGCCATCCGGTACGGCGGCAAGATTGGTAGCCCGAACAACCAGGGTTTGAAACAAATCGCTGACATCGAGACGACTCATGATGCTTAGTGCGGTTTCTTGAAATGCAGCCATATATTCGTTCTGGCTATCAATCTTTTCTTCAAGTTGCTTGATTCGCTTCTCTAACTCAACACGGTTAGCTTCTTTCGCCATCTGACCGCTCCTTGGTTTTTATATCCGTTGGCTCTATGAAGGCCCCCGACAATTCATTATAGCAGGTAATGTTTGTGAACCCAAATTCGGCTTTTTCAAATAAAGAACGATACTCTTTCCCAATAACGGATTCAACATCTTATCCATCCAAAGGGTTATTCGGGGCTTTGCCATGATATCCCACGTCAGGAATCGATGATACAGAATCACCCATCGATTGTTATTTTTAGACGGACCCACTAGGCATTTAAGCCACCAGTAGGGTGTGTGGAGGCTGTGGGCGTAATGGCTACCGTAAAGAAGCAATCCTGAATCCCGCATTATGGTTTTCAATCGCCTCTTTGTATAAATCCGTATGTGCCCCTTTTTGGTGCTTCCATATTCAGGGGATAATTTCCAGCAGATCCGTTCCGGTAAATATCTGGGAACGCTGAGGGCGAGAAACCTGCCCGGTTTCAAAATACGGGAAATTTCGGAAACGGCGGTTTTTTCTTCTACGATATGTTCCAGAACTTCCGAACAGATCACAGCGTCAAACGAATGATCCCTGAATGGCAGTCGTGTGATTTCAGCAACATTAAACCCCCATAAGCCTCGGCCGAAACCTGATTTTTCCAAATCATTCAATCTTTTTTTTGCTTCGAAAAGATCGTTTATATTGATATCGGCGCCGATGATGGATACACCTTTCAGGCGGATCGCTTCTCCCATATGTCGACCAGTGCCACAGCCGATATCAAGAATGCGGTATCCGGATCGGAGATCCAGCCTATTTAAATCTATGGTATTCACGAATGGCTTCCTTATAGACCTCAACCGTGTGTTTTGCCGTGTTTTCCCAGGCAAACATGCGCTTTACCCGATTCATACCAGCGATACCGAAAGATGCGGCCATGGTTTTATTTTGGAGAAGATCCCATAAAGCCCATGACAATGCATCGGCATCCCCAGGCGGAACCATTAATCCTGCGTTTCCAATCACTTCCGGAAGCGCGCCTCCGGATGTGCTGACGACTGGCAAGCCGCAAGCCATTGCTTCCCCGGCCGGAAACCCGAACCCTTCATATACGGATGGAACAACGGCAACCGACGCTCTGGCATACTGCATCACGAGATCGGTATGGCTGATACGACCGGTAAACGAGACAATTTCTTCAAGGGATAGATCTTTTATATGTTCTGAAATCCCATTTTTCCGGGACTCGCCGATGACCACCAATCGAATTTTTTGTCGTTTCGATAGTCGGGCAATGGCCCTTAAAAGATATTTCAATCCCTTGAGAGGGGTATCCGCACTATTGGTGGTAATGATTCGAAACGGTTCCCGTGATACTTCAGGCATGGGTCTGAATTGCCGGGCATCGATACCGTTGGAAACTACTGTTAATTGATCAGCGGGAATGGAAAACTCTCTGCCGATGTCTTTCCGGGTGCGGTTGGAAACGGTAATAATTCGTTTGAGCTTTTTTGAAACCCGTTTTTGCATACCGATAAAAGAATACCAGCGAAGATGCTGGAGTTTCTTAAAGAAAGATGATGTGGATTTTATTGCAATATCTCTATCGATGGTGATGGGATGATGAATTGTTGCGACAGTGGGTATATGCCGGCTGATTTTTTCTATGCCATAAGAAAGGCTTTGATTATCATGAACGATGTCGTACCGGTCTATCCTTTTTAACAGAAACTTACATACCCTTTTTCCAAATGTATAAGGCTCCGGAAATCCCATGGTGGTCACACTCAACCATTCCAACAGGTTAATGGGATCGAGAAGTTCACTCAAAGCGGGTTTCCGAAAAAGATCGTCGGGATTGTATAAATCCAACGAGGTGAGTCGGATATTGTTGATACCTGAATTTAAAACAGGATGGGGCGGGCCGGATACCACATCCACCTCATGCCCCAGTTCCGTTAACGCTTTGCTCAGGTATTTGACATAAACCCCCTGGCCTCCACAGTGGGGATTTCCCCTGTAAGTTAACAGGCAGATCTTCAATGGCAAATCGTTGGTGTTAGACATCGCCCCTCTCAAGGCCTCTGATTTTGGGCTGTGTAAACCTGTGGAATCGATTTATACCAAATTCATGGATGGTCTACCACCACTGATCCGATAGTCTCAATATTGAAGCGTTTTATAAAACCGCAGAATGCCGAACAGAATGTAAAAACAGCAGATTATAACCTTTGAACCCTGAACTCAGAACTCAGAACTCTGAACCGATCGGTTTAAGGATCGCGGAAACCGATGGGATCCTCATCCGGTTCGGCTGTTATTCGAATAACAGTCGATTTGTTCATCTTTTTTATTTCTCTTATTTCTCGAACCTGTTCCTTCTGGCGATTCAGAACATACTGATGAATTCTTTCACGGGCTGCTTCATCGATTCTGAGAAACTTGCAATGACACCGGTTGAATTGATCGATGCCGATAAGCTGGAGTGTTGCAGGAACTGTGGGGCCCAGCCCGGGGAGATCGATATCTACGGTGAAAAGCTCCCCTATTGAATAATTGTCATTCTTGAATGATAATCCGGCCGCACTGATATCTTTCACCTCTATGGCTTTATCTTCCAGCCGGAAAAGAATCGGCTCATCTTTGGACGGCTGGACCCTGTACGAGTTTCGCCGTTCGTTGGTCTTCAATACAAACAGCTCCGGATCAGGTTCCTCTGCCTTCTTGAGTGGATTCAACAAAACTGACTTTATCTCTTCCCAGTTAATTTTTCTTTTCCAGAACAAATTCAACCCTCCTGTTCGTTGCTCTGCTTTCTGAATTATCGTTGGGCACCAGTGGCAGCAGCTCGCCGTAGCCGGTTGCCGTGAGCCGAAACGGATTAACACCCTTTGATATGAGGTATTTTAAAACGGTTGTGGCGCGAACCGCGGATAGTTCCCAGTTAGAGGGGAACTGAGGCGTGGATATGGGAACATCGTCGGTATGCCCTTTAATGTTGACATTGTATTCCGTATACGCCTGAATAATATTTGCTATTTCGTCCAGAATGGGGGCTGCAGTATCCTTAAAGACGGCAGACCCGGAAGCAAACAGAACCTGGCCCCGCATTTCAATGATGATTTTCCCGTCTTTTGCATGGACGAGAATATTTTCATTACTGTTTTGTCCTTCTATGAAACTGTTAATAGAACTCAAAATTTCATTTTCCCGGGAACGGAGTCCGGTCAAATCTTCTATCACAAAGTTCTGATCTTTGGCTTCGGGTACATTGACAAGATCCATAAGGCCAACTCTGGGATTGGTTTCACCTAAGCTGACCTGGATGGATTGGATTGCCCGTTTGAATTTTTCCATGTTAAGGCTGGATATGGAATACAGCAGGACGAAGAATACCAGCAGGAGCGTCATCAAGTCCGCAAAGGTAACAATCCAGGCGCTTTTCTCGTCTTCATTGGAATCGAATACTTCAGTATCTAGATAGTTTTCCACTTTAAGCCGTCCTCATCGCACTCAGCGGTTTACGGTGCTTAACCGGAATATAAGATGAGATTTTTTCATAAAGAATTAATGGATTGTTGACTTCAAGAATCGATATGGCGCCTTCAAACATGATTTCCAGATTGATGATTTCCAAATGGGTACGCGCTTTCAGCTTTCCGGCGATGGGAAGAAAAAACATGGTCGACAAGAGAGATCCATA
>CAYSUA010000284.1:0-7912 GCA_964433795.1 uncultured Desulfobacteraceae bacterium
ATAAAACGAACATCTTTAGGATCCATTTTTAAAATATTGGAGAGCATTGCAAGGTTCCAGTAAGGCGCTTGTCCGACCGTATAGACGGTAAGCCGGCCGGATGGATCCGGGACAGACAATGAGGCCATGGGTTCTATGGTTGCGTGTTCCTGCGCCGGGTGGAGATACTCCGATTCTATAACAAGGTCAGCCTTTTTGAACCCTTCCTCAATGTCACCGAAAATTACTTGACGATAGGGCCGACCGTCGAAAATATATAAGTTGCCTTCGGGTCTAACCTTTGGGGAATCCGGTTTCATGGCCTCCAGGGGATCAAAAACAGGTTCCTCTTCTTCAATATCCAACTTTATCCGGTTTACCCCTTGAAGGGCAGCATCTTCATCCGTTGCAGCGACTGCGGCAATCGGCTCCCCTTTGTAGCGAATCGACTCTGCAGTCAATACCGGTTGATCCGGGATTACACCATAGGCGTTATAAGGGACGTCAGCGGCAGTGATAACGCCGGCTACACCCGGACTCGCTTCTGCGGAACTTGTATCCAGGTTCTTTATCGTGCCTTTATGGACCGGACTTCGTAAAACCTTTATCGTAAGTGTTCCGGGAATGATGACATCATCCACAAATTTCGCGCTGCCGGTTACATGGGCCAATCCATCGTAACGTTTGACTCTTTTCCCGATTACTCTCCCTTTCATTCGATTACTCTCTTCTTTGTTAAGAATTCCCGTTAGTTGTGTTTTGTGATACCGCAATAATTGAATCGATAATTTTTTGATATCCGGTGCATCTGCACAGATGGCCTGATATTCCCTTTCTTGCTTCTTCCCGGGTTGGGTGAGGGGAGTTTTCGAGCAGGGCCTTTGAAGCGAGGATCATGGCCGGCGAGCAGAAACCGCATTGCGTTGCACCGTGTTCGTTGAATGCGCTTTGCAATGGGTGGAGTTCACCGGGTTTTGCCAATCCCTCAACGGTGATCACTTCTTTACCGTCACATGTTCGGCCGTTTGTTAGGCAAGATCTTACAAGCTTTCCATTCAGTAATACCGAGCAGGCACCACAGTCGCCGACATTACACCCCATTTTCGGACTTGTAATACCTAATCGATCGCGCAATATTTCGAGTAGGGTTGTATTCAATCCAACATCAACTTTGTAGTCCAACCCATTAACTTTCAGTTCAACCTTTGACATCGTTACACCCTCCTTCAGGAAACAATCTGTCTGAGAAGCCGCTTTACCAGTACTTCAATAACACGTCGCCGATACCAGGCAGAGCCTCGCATATCGTCGATCGGATCAGCTTCTTGTGCAGCAACCTTTGCCGCTTTTTCGATCACCGAATCTTCCAAGGGCTTTCCTTTCAAAATGGATGCCGCTTTACCTGCCAGCATAGGGGTCGGCGCCACAGCACCTAAGGCGATCCGTGCGTTTATGCATCCGGCCTTATCCATCTGACACCAAATGGCCACAGAGGCCACCGATAGTGAGTGGGCCTTTCGTCGACCCAACTTGTAATAGGCCCACGTGGCCCCGTTTAATGACTTGGGAACAACTACTTCCTGTATGAGTTCATTGGGTTTCAAGGCTGTCCGGCCCGGGGATAGGAAAAAGTCGTCACATGCAATCGATCTCTCCCCGTCCTTTGTGATGAGCACCAGGCCGGCGCCCAGTGCCAATAGAGCAGTTGACGAGTCGGAGGCCGGGGAACCGTTTGCCAGATTACCACCGATCGTGCCCATATTCCTTATGGCCGGCGAACCCATTTGAGAAACGACGTCGACCAAAAGCGGCGCATCCCTTTGAACCTGAGTGGAGCACATGATATCGGAAAATGTTGTGGTGCCTCCGATAATGAGATTATCCCCGCTATCCTTGATGTAGTTCAGCCCGCTTTCTCCGATATAGATCAGCACCTCGGGAGACAACTGCTTCTTGTTCATCATAGCCATCACATTCGTTCCTCCCGCGAGCACATGGACGTGGGCCTTTCCTTTATACCGATCCAGCAACTCGCAGGCCTCTCCGGGGTCGCGCGGGGTAAAAAATTCTCCGTCAATCATGGCCCTTAATCTCCTTACACTTTATTCTAAACTGATCGGTTCCAGGTTCAGGGTTCACCGTTCAGGGTTACTTTTGGGGTTGATCATGTTCGTAGGAAATCAAATACTTGATGAAACCTCGTATGGTAGCACGGCTATGTCCGGCATAATCATATACATCCTGATAGGCGTTCTTATTTTTGGGTTCTGCGTTCTGGATTGAACTCTAAACCTCAAATTCTCTGAACCCGTGAACTGTTGCATTTAAATCTGTAACAATTTAGATTTGATCATACAGGAATCACGCTAGGGGTTTAATTCAATCGGACACTCATCGATTTACATTTCAAGCATACCTGCATGGTATATTGATACTTCAGGATCTGAGAAGATTCAAGATTAGAAATGGATATCGTTATCAATCGGAAAAAGACTGGACTCTTCGCTGTACACCCCTGAACGTCCGATAGTGGGTAATAGGTATATTTTATAAACCCGCCGTCACCCCGCCTGATCCGCATCGCAGCATTTTCCCAGAAATTTTTCAAAAAAGGAAGGGCCTCTCAAAAAAGGTTCGGCCGGAGGAGTCCCGGCCCCCGGCCGACTAACTTAGAAGCGAGTTCCCGATATCGAGAGAGGATTGATTATGAGATTTGATAAGGGGAACGTATATTTCTTATTAGTATAGCTAAACCTGATTGTCATTACCGTAAAAAAACCCATACAGTGCACATAAATTATAGGCAATATTTCATAGTGATTTGATCTGATTAAACATATAACCCAACGATATCACTGTATTTATACATAATTTGCCAAAAATGGTTCCAAAAACGGTCCGATACGGTATATTGTATCAACAATGTTTAAAAATCAAGTTGGCGATGGCCGTCAGGTGTCAGATATCATCTGAGCCATATTAAGGGAATTGTCACATAAAGATTTGGTTCTCGATAAGACTTATAAACCGCTGTCATCCCATGCTTTCAATTTGGTCATTGCTTTTATATACAGATATCTGCACTGTTACCTAAAAAAACACCGATACAAATTTGCCTGGAGGAACGAAAAATATGACAGTCAGACAATCAGTTCTCATCGTCTGCGACGGATTGAGAAAAGATATGGTGACCCCTGAATATGCCCCGTCGATTATTGAATTTTCCAAGTCCTCATGCCGGTATCCAAACTACCGAAGCGTTTTTCCCTCCACCACCCGGGTGGTATCTGCTTCCGTGGCCACCGGTTGCATGCCGTACCGTCACGGCTTGGCCGGCAACACCGTGGTTCTGAAAGAAGAGAGCGGCCTGAGCGTATGCAGTGCGGGCGCCCCTGAATTCCGCGATCGATTGCGGAAGGCAACCGGTCGGACTTTGAAAAAACCCACGATAGCCGAACTCGTCGCACCCCATGGCGGCTCCATCGTTTTTTCCAACGTATCGCCGGGTGGTGCCTATTTTCAGGATCCCGACGGATACGGTTGCGTCTACCATCGAGCCGGGTCCTACGGCCCGGGATGTAGGCCGGTTGCAAAGTCCGATGAGTTGGCGATTACCATAGGACATGAAGGGGATCGGGTCATGACGGAACGGTTCTGTGAAGAAGTGCTGTTGAAACGCAGGCCGGCTCATGCGGTATTGTGGCTCAGCGAGCCCGACCATACATCGCATCATTTCCCTTTAGGTTCCAGAGAGTATATAGCGGCTATCAGGCACGCCGATCAGTGTGTATCAAAAGTGCTTGAAACCATTGGGCGGATCGATCATGAAAATTGCCTGGTCATGGTCTGTTCCGATCATGGCCATGAAACCATCGAAAAAATCGTCGATATCGGAGATGGATTGGTAAAAGAAGGATTAAAGGCGTCTTTGAATTCCGATGATGTGCTGGTGGCGCCCAACGGCGGGGGGGCACTGATCTATTTGTCTCCTGAAGCATCATCACGGAAAGCGGATATCGCCGAATACATCGATGCTCAGGACTGGTCCCATCAGGTCTATCGGGATGACGACCTTGAATCCATCGGGCAGTGTATAAATGGTGGTCTTTTTATTGCCGTGGATCTTAAGCATTCAGAGACGCCAAACGATTTCGGCGTTCCAGGGGTTTGTGTGGCGGCTAGTGATCCCACAGGCAAGCAATTCATAGGGTGCGGCACCCATGGCGGGCTGGGTCAATATGTGCAAGCACCATTTCTCATGGTGCGCGGGGCTGAATTCAATGGCGGTACTGAGATGCAAAAGCCTGTATCACCCATGGATATTGCACCCACCGTACTTCAACATCTCGGTATTTCCTGGAAGGGTATGGACGGAACCCCCTTATTCTTCAGGATAAAGTAGAATTTTTAACCCTTTTTTCTTTTCAAACAGTTCAAAAGCCTCCTGCCACCGGCTCAGGGGAAATTTGTGGGAAATAATGGGCGTTAAATCAATTTTTTCGGATTCAAATATCTGAACGACGCGATCCCATGTTCGAAGCGTATGCCCCAGAACACCAAACACTTTTAACTGTTTATATAAGATCGTATCGAAATCGACTGTAATCTCTTTCCCCAGGATACCCACTTGAACATATTGTCCCATTTTTCTAACCGCCCTAAGGCCTGCAGCAACAGCAGCTTCGGAACCCGATGCCTCAACCACACCGTCAACACCCCTGCCGTTGGTTTCGCGGTCAACAATATCCTGAATATCCTGTTCGGCAACGTCGATGATGCGGTGGGCCCCGAGTGTTTCTGCAACCTCCAGGCGAAATGAATCATCACTTGTACCGGCAACAATGACTCGGCACCCATGGGATACGAGCAGTGTCAGACACATTAACCCGATGGGGCCCGGCCCGGATAAAAGAACGGTATCTCCCACATTGAATACGGTCAGTTCCTCAATGGCCTGAACAGCTGTGGCAAACGGCTCGGCGAGCGCTGCTTCTTCCAGAGAGACATGGTCCGGCACCGGATAAACCATATCTTCTCTCACCACCACATACTTGGTGAAACCCCCGTCGACACCGTGTCCCATGCCCCTGCGGATGCTGCAAAACATGTAAAAACCCTGGCGGCAATACTCGCAGGTGCCGCATTGAACCATGATGGATCCCA
The DNA here is from genome assembly GCA_964433795.1 of uncultured Desulfobacteraceae bacterium. Taxonomy (GTDB): domain Bacteria; phylum Desulfobacterota; class Desulfobacteria; order Desulfobacterales; family SURF-15; genus DUZK01. The sequence continues at coordinate 5,143 of CAYSUA010000284.1, forward strand.
TTACCACAACCGGATCCCCGGGTTTTACTTTTTTAATCTCTTCTCCTGCCTCTGATACGATGCCCGAGAATTCATGGCACAGGATGACGGGTGGGTAACTTTTGAATGTGTCGTGAAACACATGAATGTCGGTTCCGCAAATTCCCCCGAATTTCACCTCCACTTTCACGCCATCGGTTGTGCACTCGGGTTCCGGGACATCGATCAATTCCACATTCCCGGCACCGGGACGGATTTTAACCAGAGCTTTCATCGTGTGATTCCATTCCTAATTCGTGTTGCTAGGGAACAATCAACGTTTTCAGCGAACGCTGCTTATCGATTTCCTGTGTCTCTTGCTTGAACACCTCCCCGATCTCATCAAGCTTATAGGTAACCGAATTTTCGAAAATGATGCCCAGATCAAAAACTCCCCGCTCAACCGCACGGTAGGCTTCTCTCATGTTTTCCACAGATTGCAATCTTGTATAGTGCACACCGTTGAGATTGCGGACTTCCAGCCCGTCTTCGTGGAATCGATTGAAGCAGAAGTCCTTGACCGGCATGTAGTTATCTCCGTATAGGGCAATGATGCCGTTATGCCTGACCATCCCGAGGGCCTGCACAATACCGATACCGGTTCCACCGATAGCTTCCACTGCTACATCGACCCCTGCACCGAGTGTAATCTCATTCACAACTTCTACGGGATCCGATTCATTGGCATTAATAACATGGTCCGCGCCCAGCTGTTTGGCCACTTTTAGTTTCGAATCCACCACATCAACCGCTATGACCTTGGAGGCGCCGGATTTTATTGCACCCTGAAGCATGATGTTACCTGCAAAACCGACTCCGTTTACAGCAACCGTATCCCCCAGTTTTACTCCCATATGAATAGCAGCCCAGGCCGCGCAACCCAGCGCCTCATAAAGACAGCCGACTTCAAAAGAGATCCCTTCAGGTATGGGCTGAACATAGGCAACGTCTGTGACCCAGTAATCCGTATACGTCGGGTAAATCAGGCTCCCGACTCTGTCACCGACGGAAACCTTTCCGCCGCCTAAATATTCATCCACTCCCGAACCCATTTCCATGATGGTTCCGCCACCCTCATGTCCCAATGGACCCAGGGGATATGCGTGCCTCGGCCGGCCGTCGGCCCGGGGTGCACCCAGCTGAGTGCCGGGCCCGCCCCTGGCTTCATCCTGCTGTCTAACCGTAATACCCCGGTAAAAATACCGCTCCGATCCGCAGACAGAAGCCTGATGCGCTTTTACCAGCACCTGCGTCGGCTTGAGCTCGGGCAGGGTCATTGTTTCGATCGAGATTTTATTCGGTTCCAGATACACCACTCGTGTGTCTACCATGTTGATTCCTCCCGTTTAATCGAACGTCACAATACTTCTCGCCACCTCTCCCCTCTCCAGTGCCGCGTACGCCTCGTTGATCTCAGCAAACGGATATTTCCGGGTCAGCAACTCGTCCAATTTCAATTTGCCGGCTTTATAAAGCGCGATGATCTTCGGGATATCGATAGCCGGGCGTGCGGAACCGTACAGGGAGCCGGTTAATATCTTCTCTTCAAATACCAGCGACATGAGGGGTACCGATACTTCCGTGGTCATCGGGCTGACACCCACGGCCACCGCCATTCCCCGCTTGCGGGCACAATCGAATGTCTGGCGCAAAATCTTCTCGGAACCGACAGCCTCAAAAGCATAATCTACACCTCCGTCGGAGAGGTCTCTTACTTTTTCGACAACCCCTTCATCGGACGCATTTATGGTGTGGGTGGCTCCGAACTGTTTGGCAAACTCGAGTTTGCTATCCAGCAAATCCACGGCGATAATTCTCTCCGCCCCTGCAATGGCAGCCCCTTGTACAATATTGAGACCGATACCGCCGGTTCCGAAGACGACAACACTGCTGCCGGGCTTGACCCGTGCGCAGTTGAACACGGCGCCCACTCCGGTGATAACGCCACAGCCCACCAGGCAGGCGATATCCAGAGGAAAGTCCTTCGGGATCTTAAGCGCCTGCCCCTCCGGCATCACCGAATATTCAGAGAACGTGGATACCCCGGCAAAATGTTTTATCTCCTCTCCCTTGAGTTTGAACCGGGTGGTGCCGTCTTGCAGGCGTCCGGTCCTTCGAATCTCAGTACCCACCGCACAAAGGGCCGGATGTGCATCGGTGCAGTGTTCACATGTGTTGCAGGAGAGTCTCCAGATCGGAATGACATGGTCCCCGGGTTTGAAGGATGTTACCCGCGGCCCCACGGCTTCAACGATTCCCGAACCCTCGTGCCCAAGAACCGCTGGTGTCGGACCGGCCAAGTGCCCGGTCATGACATGAAGGTCGCTGTGACACACCCCCCCTGCTACCATGCGAACCAGGATCTCCCCTTCCTGCGGATCCTGAACTTCGACGTCACATATTTCAAGCCCTTTTCCGATTTCAAAAAATACGGCTGCCTTTGCTTTCATGGATTCCTCCTTTTTTTATGAATATTATCTGTGTACACCCTGTTAAATGCTGCTTTGCAGCCCCGCGGAGCGGGATTTAACAGGGCAAATCTGCGCCCCATTAATATTGAATGCGGTTATGCACAAAGCCCAAGTTGCGTACAGGAATAGGCTTTGGAGGTGAGCCGATTCGTGCGCGTGTGACTGTCTGAGGTTCCACGTATTAGTGAGCGTTACACTGAACAGCAAGAAAGAGCTGCAATAGGTCCTAACTAGTGTCCGTCCGCTAATGTCTAAGCATCTGTAAATATTAAATATAGTTC
>CAYSUA010000285.1:0-7889 GCA_964433795.1 uncultured Desulfobacteraceae bacterium
GAGTGTTCCCGCAAACACACGACGCAATGTTTTCCTTATGGAGCCTAGAAAGCGAGCCTGGTTAGGCCCCAACATATCTCCTCCCCCTGAGACGGCAAAAGAAAAAACACCATCCGGCAAAAGCCGTGCCTTGACATGCAGAAAAAACTCCTCTGTATAGAATCGATTCATTTGAGCGGTGATCGGATCCCCTGCATTCATCAGGATCACATCATACTGTTGGTTGTTCCGCTGCAAAAAAGTTCTGGGATCCAGATGGTAGGTGTGGACCCGTGAATCATCCAAAGAACGTGTGGATTCGGGTGGCAGATTCAAGCCCACAAAACGGAGTAAATCCGGGTCCGGTTCCACATAATCGATTCGATGTATATTCGGGTGCTTCAAAATCTCTCGGGGCAAACCGGCATTCCCACCGCCGAGGATGAGGACTTTACCCGGATCAGGATGCTGAAGCAAAGCCAGGTGAACGGCATGCTCTATGCTGAGCTTGTCGGGAGAAGAGAATATCCAGAGTCCGTTTGTAAATACTGAAAACTGGGTTTTCTTTTTTAATATGGCAATATTGTGATATGCCGAGTCGTGTACCGCATATATATTGGAACCCCATTGCCATTTGCGGCTGATTTGCTCTATCCGGTTCCCAAAAATGATGCCCCCGATAACCAGGATACATGCACAAACCCAAACGGATCGAGCATGTCTTCCCGCCCCCGAAGCTTTCCAAGGCCTGGCCAGCCAACCGGAAATACAAAGAGAAAACACGCAGGTTATCCAAACGGATGTAAGTGCGCTGAAGGAAGGCAGGAATAGAAAATAGAATAAGAGTCCACCACAGGCAGCCCCCAATGCTTCACCCAGATAAATTATCAACGGCTTTAGTGAATGATCTTCTTTGTTGATGTTCCGATGAATCGCCCAGGAGAGTCCGAACAGCGCTCCTGAGATCGGGCAGAGAATACCGGTTGTGGAAAAAATGATCAGAATCATTTTACCAAATGCGGGCAATTCTCCCAGCGGAAGCCCCCAAATAATTCTGGCAGCCCTTATGATTAATACGGATACCGGCAGCAGTGCAGCGAATATAGCCAGCAGCAGTCCAAGGATAGGGCCATAGGATGAAATCCGGGTTGACCACTTTACGGATATGGCACTACCCAAGCCGGTCCAAATCAGCCAGCCTGAAAAAATCAAACCAGCCGACAATTCATTTCCGTAAAAGATCACCAGCATTTCGCGCAGGAATATGATTTGAGCGATGGTGGCTGCAAACCCGGTGGTCAGAATTGCAACAAAGGGGGTATATTTAATTTGACGGATCTCTTTCATTCAGACTTTAAGCTTTGAGCATTCAGCGTTTAGGGTTCAGTGTTCAGCGTTCAGGGTTGAAAAACTCTAATCAGCCACTATCAAAGGATTTTTGCCTTCAATTTGACTCCAAGACCGTCTCACCCAACGGGTTATCTTGACGATTCCCGGACTTGAACAAAGAAAATGATTATTGGAAATAGGTAATAACCTTTGAACCTTGGTCGCCTACGGCGCCGCCAAAGGCGGGTAAACCCTGAACGCAGAACTCTGAACACAAAACCGATCAGTTTAGATAATATATATCATTTTTTACGCGAAAGCTTTATATTTTTATACAGGAACCTCGCTTGAAATGAGAGGCGCCTTCTACGCATTGCAGGTAACATGACACCGGAAGCCGGTATTCATCGAGTAAAAAATGGGAGACAGAACTATCGTCTCATGAGATTATACGGTATGAAAGTGGATAGCGACGGAATCAGTATCACTAAGATCAGCACGCCAATCAGGGCGCAGAGAAAAGGGAAAACCGCTCTGACCACGCGCGGAAAGGATGTCCGAGTCACCCCTGCAAGCACATACAATACCATGCCGAAGGGTGGGGTAATATTGCCCAGCGTGAGATTGAAGGCCATAATGACGCCAAAATAGATGGGGTCGATGCCGACCTGCTTGATCAACGGCATGATCAATGGTGTGAAAATGGTGATGGATACCACGGTCGATAAAAAACAGCCCACCAGCAAAAAAAAGAGGTTGATGATTATGAGTACCCCCAAGGGATTGGTGGTTACTGAAAGAATAGAGTCGGTCAACATATAGGGTATCCGGAATCGGATCAGAAGCCAACCGTAGAACGACCCGCAGGATAGTATAAATAAGATCTTGGCCACATCCCGCATGGAGTCGACCATGGTTTCCACAAGCCCTTTAAAGGAAAGATCCCGGTAGAATATACAGGCGAGAAAGATGGCATAAAATACGGATACCGCCCCTGCTTCGGTGGGAGTAAAGATGCCTCCCCATATACCTCCGATAATGATAATTGGGGTCAGCAGCGCCAAGGAAGCTCTCAAAAAACTGGTATATAATTCTTTCCAGGAGGGTAGACTGCCTTTAGGGTAGTTATTTTTGATAGAAAAGTAGATCACAAGAACCATCAGGCTCAGCCCCATTAACACTCCGGGAATCAAACCGCCTAAAAACAACTCCGCAACGGACACTTCGGCCAGCACGGCATAGAGAACCATGGGGATACTGGGAGGAATGATTGTTCCGATCATCGCCGAGCTGGCCGTAATGCCGATACTGAAATTTTGGCCGTACCCCGCCTGCTTCAGCGCCCGAATCTCTATAGCACCCAGACCGGCGGCATCTGCCGTTGCGGATCCGGACATTCCGGCAAATATCATGCTGGCAACCACATTGACATGACCGAGGCCGCCTCTCACATATCCGACAATACAATTGACGAAGTTGAAGATACGGTCCGTAATACCGCCGACGTTCATGAATTTGCCGGCCAACAGAAAAAAGGGGACGGCAAGCACGGGGAAATTATCCAGCGCATAGACCAGGCGTTGGGCAATAACTTCATAGGGGATGTTGGCAATTCCCCTGTCCAGTATAAGTGCAATAAGATTGGTGAAGCCGAGGGCAAATGCAACAGGCACACCGATGATCATCAGTAGAATTAAGAGCCCGACAAATACGGCTATCATATTAGACTGCTTTCTTAAATAACACTGCTTTCAGTATCCGGAAAACGGCTTTCAACGTATACACAAACATCACCCCGGCGCCCGTAAAGATTACGATATACTGGTATGCCATACGAATGATCGGGACGGATTCGGCGCGAACCACCCAGGTGATCTGAATCATTCGGAAGCTTCCGACAAGCAGGCAGGTCAAAAATGCAAGCACGATGAACGAATTCAAGATCCTCAGCCATTCACCGTATTTTGCGGGTAACTTCTCCAGTAAAAATTCGAGTGCGATGTGCTCGCCCCGGATCATGATTGCACCGGCACCCGAAAAAACGGTCCAGATCAGCATGATCCTCGCCAGTTCTTCGGACCAGACCAACGGCAACGACAGAAAGTGACGAAATATCACTCCTAAAAAGACCACCGCACACATGATGCTGAAAGTGGTGGTGGCAAAAACGGTAAGGATCCTGCCGATCGTTTTCATGATTCGAATTCAAACCCCCATGAAAATCAGGCTTGATCGAATTCCTTATCGATCAAGCCTGTGACGTGCACGGCCTATTTTACAGCATCCACATACTGCTTAACGTATTTTTCATATAGGCCGGGCGCCCAATCTTTTTTGATGTCATCCACAGCCGGAATGACCGCCTTTTTGAAAGCCTGCCGATTCGGAATGATAACCTCCCACTGTCCTGCTTTCTGTGCCTTGACCAACAGCTCGGCGTCGATCTTCTTTTCAATGGAGTTCAGGTAATCGGTGGCTTCGTCCACACACCCGAGTACGGTTTTTTGCAAGTCCTGTGGCAAACTGTCATAGAACCGTTTGCTCATGGACCAGGCCCTAAAGCTGTACAGATGGTCGGTTAGCATGAGGTATTTGGTGACTTCGTATTGCCGCATGGCGTACATGGGGGATACAGGGTTTTCAGCCGCCTCCACTACACCGGTTTGCAGGGAATGGAATATCTCAACCGCCGGAATGGGAGTAGGGATGGCCCCCAGTCTTTTCCAGGCTGTCTGCCAGCTCTTGATGTTGGGAAGTCGGATTTTGAGACCCTTCACATCTTCCGGTTCGAAAATCTTTTTGTCGTGCGTGATTAATTGCCTTCCCATTCTCAGAGAATAGCCGGCGACCATGATATTAGAATTCTTGACGACTTCATCGGCCATCTGCTTGCCGAGATCCCCCTTGACGAGTCTTCCGATCGTGTCTCGATCCGGGAAGAGAAAGGGCACACCGAAAATATAGTACTTGCGTGCATAGGTGGTAACAATAATCTCACCGCCAAGATTCATTTGCACTTCGCCGACCGTCAACTGTTCTAAAACGCTCTTTTCCTTGCCGAGAACACCCCCGAGAAAGAGATTGACCTTCACCTGGCCGTTGGTTTTCTCTTCGACGATCTTCTTGAAATACTTCATGGCGATGGCCTCGGAGCCTCCTTCGGGAAGCGCCGTTGCAAAATCGAGCTTATGGGTTTTTGCAGAAACCGAGGTCATCGGAATTAAAAGGATGACCGACACCAAAAGACTAAGTGCGATCCGAAACACTTTTCTCTTCATTTTCGTCCTCCTTTAATGGTTAATGTTTTCGTTACGCGTACACCGGCCCATCTTATCAGGGCTCAACGATGGCACATTTATCGGTTTCCCCCATCTGTTGTTCAACGACTTCAACTATCGATCAGTTCCATAACAGCCTTAGCAACGTCTTGGGTATCATGAGGGCCACCGAATTCCATTGGCCGTATCTTTCCGGTTTGAAATCCGGTTTCGATTGAGGTTTCAAGCTTTTCTGCCGCCGCTAGGCAACCTTCCGAATGGTGCCGCTGCCCGAGCCAATTCAGCATCATGGCGGCCGATAGGAACATGGCGGTGGGATTGGCCTTTCCGGTTCCGGCGATGTCCGGAGCACTTCCGTGAGCCGGTTGAAACAGGGCGTGATTGTCTCCGATTTCACCGGTGGGCGCCATACCCATACCACCGATAATCCCGCCTCCCAAATCCGACAGGACATCGGCGAACATATTCTCTGCAACCAGAACATCGTACTCCCATGGCCGTCGGACCAAATCCAGAGCCATGGCATCGATATACTGATAGGTCGGGGAGATATCGGGAAACTTTGCCGCACGCTCCGTAAATATCTTCCTGAAGAAAGCATAGGAGCGGAACACGTTTGATTTGTCCACGCAAGTGACTGTTCCCTTCCCACCCTTTTCTTTCCTCTGTCGGGACAGGTTGAAACCGTAATCGAAAAACCGCTCGCAATTGGAGCGGGTAATGACGAGAGTATCCCGCGCTTCGCGATCATCGATGACCTCCCCTTTGCCTCGGGATGCAAAGAGGCCTTCGGTGCATTCCCGCATGATGATCAGATCAATCTTTTCGGCCCTGGGATCGGCCAGGGGGCTCGGCACATTGGGATAGGCCTTCACTGGTCTGACGCCCGCAAAGAGATCGAATTCCACCCGCATGGTCAGATGGGGTGCGATTTCGGTTCCGTCCGGAAAACGAACGTCCGGCAACCCCATGGCGGCAAACAAGATGGCATCGGCCTGCCTAGCCTTTTCAAAAGCCTCCTCGGTAATATCCAGACCGGTATCCCGGTAAAACTCTGCACCGCCTGAAAGTTTCTCCAGTATTAAATGATATCCGCCCATCTGCTTTTCCAGTTTTTCAAGCACAACGAGGCAAGCTTCCATGATTTCATGCCCGATGCCATAGCCTTCAAAAACGGCAATTTGGAATTCACTCAATGCCATCTGCACCCTCCTAAATAATGCTCTCTTTTTAAGGTTATAGATTGTGAAGGTTAAACTGCTGTAAAATACTCATAAGTTCCACAGCTGCACGTTCCCGATGCTTTCGATAGATTTCGCGAACTTTGTCGGGATGGCCTTCCAAAAAAGCCTGAACCTGGTCTCTGTGCTCCTGGGTAGATCGAACCGGCTTCTCTCGAAGACGAAGGGTAAACATTCGGACTCGATGCGCCTGGTCCATCAGGGTGTAGGCAATATGTGCAAGCCGCTCATTGTTGCACAGCCTTACCAGCTCGCGATGATACCGCGTATCGGCTCTTGCCCATGCATCTAAATCATCTTTTTCTAATGCTTTCTCCATGTCCGCTGTAGCCCGCTCTAAGCCCCCAAGCTCCTTTCGATTAGGCTTTCGTTTCGCAATCATGGCTGCGGCCTCGGATTCTATGCAGGCAAGGACCTCATATATTTCCCGCATGTCCGAGGGCGATAATGGGAGCACCCGCATTCCGCGACGCGGGATCACTTCCACAAGGCCCTCTTCCTGGAGGCGAATCAATGCTTCCCGAATGGGCGTTCGGCTCATGTTCATCCGTTTCGCAAGATCCTGTTCCAGGGCCTGAAAACCGGGCGGCATCCGGTTTTCAAGGATTTCCTCTTTTAGCTGACCATAGGCATCATCGCTTCGAGAAAAGCGTTGTTCTTTCGGCTCTGCGGTAATCATCGACTTATTCACCTGGAATAAATACTTAAGGGAATCGGCAAATGGTTCGGTTATTGCATTTATTTTTGTATTTTTTAATGTATACGTTAATTTGTCTGATAGCACTCCAAAAATGAACTGTCAACACGAAATCAACCGGGTTTCCTGCTCTCTGCCCTCAGCCCTATGCTCTCTGCTTTTCATCCGGACGCGAAATCCTTCCCGTAAACATCTAATTTACTGCGCCAAGCAGCATCTTCAAGTATGTCTTGATTGACGATTCCAACCGGCTCCCGCCCGTGCATCACATCCAGAACAGCTTTTACATCAGCCGCACCGATCCCGGCAAAACATTGATCCGTCCAGCACAGGCAATGGGGGGCGAAAACAACATTGTCCAGTTGGAGTATGGGGTCATCCGCATCCGGCGGTTCATCTTTGAGTACATCCAGACCGGCGCCTGCAATTCTGCCTTCTTGCAGAACTTCGGTTAGCGCTTCCTGGTCCGCCACAGGCCCACGAGCCGTATTGATCAAATATGCAGTCGGCTTCATCAGGGCCAACCGTTCCGCATTAACAAGATGATGCGTTTCATCGTTTAGGGGGCAATTGACGGCGAGGATATCCGATTCCCTGAACAACTCATGCATTTCCACCATCCGGACATTCAAAGATGCGGGAACTGACGGATCCACATACGGGTCATGGGTAATAAAGTTCATATCGAAAGGTTTTGCCATACGGAACAATTCGGCACCAATGTTTCCGATGCCTACGGATCCCAGGGTTTTGCCCACCAGGCCGACTCCCATATAGTCACTTTTCTGCGCCCATCCCTCTGGCCCCTCTCGGGTCAAGCGATCCTTGGTCATCAGTTTTCCGGTAAGCGCCAACATCATCGTGATGATGGCCATCGCCACCGGGCGGCGCACGCCATCCGGTGTAATCACCAATGCCACATTGTTATCCGTGCAGGCTTTAACATCCACGTTATCGTAACCCACCCCGAATCTTGCAACAATGCTCAAGCGTCCGTCGGACGGAAAGCTTTCACGCTCAAACCGGCACCCCAGCAGTATCAGCGCATCAAATCCCTCCATGTCGCCGGCCGGAATGATTTTACTATTTGGAAGGTATTCCATTTCAATCTTAGGGTTATCTAAAATCGGGGAAAGGTCCACCATGGGATAGGCAAGCGTGCCGTCCGGTTTCACCATGTCTCCGCTGATGGCCACACGATAAGTATCCATATCTGCCTCCTCCTTAAATTTTCAATTTTCAATCTACAATTTTGATGAATTCTTAAAAAGTCGAATTCATCAAGTATTTAGTGTATTGTGTTTAGTATCTAGAGAAAAATAAACCATGTGATATCAGCTTGTTGGTGTGCTAAACACTAAACAC
>CAYSUA010000286.1:0-7878 GCA_964433795.1 uncultured Desulfobacteraceae bacterium
GCGGAGTATGCCCTGTTTTGGCTCAAAATTGTTTTGCGATGTAATGAACCATCTGCCCGACAACGATCTTAAAAATATCCCGGGGTAGGAAATCTACCGCATATTTTTCAATCAAGAGATCGGTCATTTCTTCAGTGCTCTTTTTTTCATCCCGAGTATTTCTGAAGCTGTTTTCAATTAGCTGCCGGGTTTCTGCGGCAGAATCCATGGACTTATTGAGATACTCACCGGCATCTTTTCCTGTCATGGCCCCTTGATGCTCGGCAAAATAGAATTCGATTTCCAATTCCGCCATTCTTTGAAGGTTTTTCTGATACAAATCAAAATTGGAGTTGGCTGCCGTAAAGATCTTGTCCCCCTTTGGAATACCGCCTGCGTCGGATGCAAATAAGGCTTTTTCTTCCGGAACATAGGCTGCAATGGAACAGGTTGAGTGCCCCGGGACTTCGAGTATTTTTAAGGAACGATCGCCACAGGCGATGACATCGCCTTCTCCGGCCACTTCTTCAATTTCAATTCCTTTAAACGCAAGCTCTAACTTTTCAGCCTCTCTTTCAACACCGTACTGTTTAATAAGCTTATTGTTCAGGTAGGCTATGGACTCGATAACCTTGGGCGTGGTTAGAAGTGACTTGGCCTTTTCCGATGCCGTCACCGTCGCCCACGGCCAGCGTTTTTTGAAAAACCGTACGATGCCGCAGTGGTCGAAATGGGAATGAAGGATTATGATCCTTTTAATCTTATCTTCACTTATCCCGAATTCATTCAATTGGTTTAACAGATCCGGTACAATATGTACCATTCCCCCACCGAGCAGCACATATTCACCGTCTCCTTTCAATATGTAAACACAGGATTCTCTGCGACCCAGGAGTAGGATCCTTTCCGTTACCCATCCGGGTTGATCAATTATCATTGTGTGCCCCCTATTAGAGTCTTAATTGTTATTGCTTTTCATTTTATGTAAAAACCAATACACAAGCACCAAATTACAAACAAATCTCAAATTCCAATATCCAATGAACCAAACAGAGTTTTGAATGTCTGAACAGTTCTTATCTTAATAAAAACGTTTAACGTTTTTTGGCAAGACAAAAATATAACCCGACAGCATGTAATTTCTATTTGAAAACTGAAACGCTCTAAATTATGATAGGCCGTGTTCATATGTAATTTTCACCCAGAATCATTTTTTTCATATAGCTCTATTATTACCTGTTCATATTTCTGAACTGTTCAACACTCATATAATCTAAAATTTGTACGACAAAAAGGGAGGTAAAAATGAAAAAATATATCATCATACCATTACTAATCCTTATTTTCAGTGCTTCCTTATCGGCTCAGAAACAATTTAAAAAAGATACCATATCAACATCTGCTGGAGATTTGGAAGTTACCTTTGTCGGCCACGGCACATTGATGTTTTCATACAGCGGAAAAATCATCCATGTCGATCCATTTGGAAAGGTGGCCGATTATTCCCAATTACCCAAAGCCGATATGGTGTTAATCACCCACGATCACCGGGATCATTTGGATGCAGACGCCATAGAGAAGATCCAAAAGGATTCAACTCAATTTATTCTAACGGAAAAATGCGCCGAGAAGTTGGGTCGCGGCAGGGTCATGAAAAACGGTGATGTGAAAACCATCGACGGATTAACCGTTGAGGCAATCCCCGCATACAACCTGGTGCATATGCGCAAAAACGGGAAACCGTTTCATCCTAAGGGAAGCGGGAACGGCTATGTTATTTTGTTCGGCGACAAGAGGGTTTATGTTGCCGGTGATACGGAAAATATCCCGGAAATGAAAAACCTAAAAAGGATCGACATTGCATTTCTGCCCATGAATCTGCCCTACACCATGACACCGGAAATGGTGGCCGATGCAGCTAAAGCGTTTAAACCAAAGGTTCTCTATCCATACCATTATGGAAAAACCGATACATCAAAACTGGTCCAATTGATGAAAGATTCAAAAGAAATCGAAGTTCGAATTCGGTAAGTGCTTATACCGAACCTCAGTGGGAAAAGGCGGGAAGGGGAACCGACGGACGTTTGTGGGCGGGCACTAAATAATATACCTTGAATTTACCAAAACCTTGGTAGTATAGGAATGACTTAAGGAGGCGATGAAATGAATTCGAATGGGTTTTGGTTCGTACTGGTATTCTCTTTGGTCCTGGTCACTTGCGGTATTTCAACCTCAATTCAAGCCTACAGTTTGAATGATCCACCGCTGATAGCCACCTCACCCGGTAATCCGCCTGAACAACAATCCGAAATTGTTTATTATACAAAAAACGGATACCTCGCAGCAACCAGCGAGAAATTGCTGAACCGCGTCGTTGACCTGGCTGTATCGGGCCATCAGGAGAAGTTTAGAAAATTTGTGAACGCAAACCCTTCTGTATTTCCCCTGAAGGGGGGGGTAAAAGTATTCATAGAGCAGACGTCATGGCCCGGCAAAGTGAAAATCCGACCCTATAATACGAATATAACTATTTGGACGGTTCGTGAGGCCATCGAATAGAAATGGAGAACCACCATGGCTAAAGGGCGTCAACAATACTGGGATAATCCCGCAACCATCAACCGAAACTATGATGCGGTTATCATTGGTGGTGGGCTGCACGGATTAGCCGCTGCATATTTCTTGGCCCGAGATCATGGAATGACGGATATTGCGGTAATCGAAAAACGCTACATCGGGTTCGGCGGATCAGGGAGAAACACAGCTATCGTCCGTGCCAATCAAAGAACCCAAGAAAATCTGCCATTTTACAAAGAGGCCCTTGAAATGTGGCCGATGCTGACCCGGGAGCTCGATTTCAACCTCATGTTTTATAATTGCGGCAACTTGAACCTTTTCCACAGCGAAGCGGCCATGAAGGCCGCCCGAATGAATGTTGCGTCTGCCCAGTTTTACGGAATCGAAAGCCATTTGATCGATGCAAATGAGGTTAAAAAAATGGTGCCGGCGGTGGATGTTACAGATCGGTTAAAATTCCCGATTCTCGGTGCCATGTACCATCCCCCGGGCGGCATTGTTCGACACGATGCCGTGGTATGGGCGCTGGCAAAAGGATGTGCCCGTTACGGTGTTCACATTCATCAAGGAACTGCGGTTACCGGCATCGGTGTGGAAAACGGAACCATTGCTTCAGTGGAAACCGATCGGGGAAAAATAAACACATCGATGGTTTTAAACGCTGCAGGCGGTTATTCAGCAGCCATTTCATACCAGTTGCTCGGTATCAAACTACCCATCAGTGTGCTCACCATTCAAGCCATGGTGACACAACCTTTAAAGCCGATTCTTAACCATGTGGTTTCCTCCGGAGCCTATCATGCCTATTGCAACCAGACACTAAAAGGGGAAATCGCAACCGGCGCCCATATGGATCCATGGCCCAATTACACCACTCAAAACAGTGCGTATTACATCAAACATCAAGCCGAAGCATTGACCGAGCTGTTGCCCTGCCTGAAAGGTGTTAAATTCATGCGAACCTGGGCCGGTCTGGCCGATATGACACCCGATATGGCCCCCATCATGGACCGATACGACCCCATTGCAGGATACTATATGGATTGCGGTTGGGGATATTTTGGATTCAAATCCAGCGCGGCAGCCGGAAAATATATGGCTGAGTTTTTGGCAACCGGAAAGTGCCCTGAAATATTAAAACCCTTTAACCTGAATCGTTTTAATGCGCACCGATTTATGGGTGAAACAGTAACGCCGGTGTACTACAGTCCGTGGAACTAGCTAGTGTCCGTCCATAAATGGCCCTTTTTGCGCTGGGCGGCGTTCTCCGCGGGTTTTCGGTTGCGACGTACATAAAGTACGTCTCACCGTAAACCCTTGTGCGGCCTTGCCCAACACAAAAATTGCACATTTATGAATCGTACACATAGTAGTGCCCAAGCGATTCCATGGACGGACACTAGCGAGACAGCTTTTGTGCAGCTAGGGAGTAATGACAATGACGTTAATGATTACCTGCCCCATTTGCGGTGTGCGAAACGGATATGAATTCCGTTTTGGCGGGGAAGATAAAGGGCAACGCCCCGAAGATCGTGAACTGGAAACCCCCGAATCCTGGTGTGATTATGTTCATATGAATAAAAGCGTTGCCGGTGTTCAGGAAGAATGGTGGTGTCACCGGGACGGATGTGGTGCCTGGTTTGCGATCCATAGAGATACCACCCGAAATATTGAAGTATCCGGCACCGGCCCGGAAAATCCGGAGGCATAAGATGGAGCGGCTTGCTCAATTAGAAACATCGAGAATCAACCCGGAAAACAAAATCGATTTTATATTCCAGGGGAAACCGTATCAAGGTGTGGAGGGAGACACCATTGCCACTGCCCTGCACGCCGAAGGTATCCGCATTCTTTCCCGAAGCCTCAAATACCATCGTCCGAGGGGACTATACAGCCTGGATGGTGAGTGCTGCAACTGTTTCGTGAAAGTGGATGGAATTCCGAATGTGCCGGCTGAAATCACAGCCGTCAAAGAAGGCATGGTCGTCCAGGCACAGAATGTCATGGGAAGCGTGGATAAGGATCGTTTGAGTTTTTTGGATAAATTGAGCTTTGCCATGCCCACCGGTTTTTATTACCGCACCATGCACAAGCCGCAAGCCGTTTGGCCCGTTGCCCTCAAGCAGATCCGAAAAGCCGCCGGAATCGGCACCCTTTCTCCGGATTTTGAAATGAAAGGGGTTTACGATGAAATCTTTACCCATGCGGATGTATGCGTTATCGGGGGCGGGCCGGCCGGTATGACGGCTGCCCTGGCTGCAGCTTCCCAGGGACTCAAAGTGATTCTCTTGGAAAAAAGACCGTGGATGGGCGGAAATTTCGAATACCGGACGAATGAATATACTAAAGATCAAAAACTATGTACAAGAGTCCGAATATTGGAAGATGAGATAAATTCGGAATCGAATATCCGCACATTTAAGCAGGCTGCGGTAACCGGACTTTACAACAACAACTTAATTACAGCCTTTCAAAAAGGAGAATTTTCCGATCCGTTTACCGAGCGGTATATTGAAATCCGTGCTGACAGTATCGTTGCGGCAACCGGATGCATCGAGAGGCCGCTGCTGTTCGAAAACAACGAACGACCCGGTGTCATGCAAGTCGGCTGTGCACATCGACTGGCAAGAACCTACGGGATCATTCCGGGGAAAACAGCTGTGTTTTGTGTGGGACATGATCTCGGGCTTGAGGCTGCGGTTGATCTGTTCGATTTGGGACTCTCCATATCATGTGTGGCGGATCTTAGAGAGGAGGGGCAGAATGAAACGTTGATAACCGACATCGAGGACCGGAAAATCCCCTTTTATCGTGGATGGACGGCAGAAAAGGTTCACGGGAAAAAAACCGTCAAAAAGGTGACCCTCACCGCTATGAACGGATCTGATCGACTCGACGTGACGTGCGACACACTCGTGGCATCGGCAGGGCTGAGCCCTTTGAATGCTATCCTGACCATGGCTCATGCAACACTTAAATACGACGAACATACCGGCTATTTCCTGGCGGATTCCATTCCTGAAAAAATCCATCCCGCCGGCCGCATGCTGGGATATGAAGATCCTCATGCCATAGAATCTTCAGGCCGGATTGCCGGATTGAAAGCGGCCGAAGACTGCGGGGCCCGGAACGAAATGATGCTGACAGATGAAAAAGAAAAACTCGCCGGATTTCCCGGACCCCATAAAGGATCAACATTTGTAGCATTGCCGACACCGGGGAAAAAAACCTTTATCTGTTTTGATGAAGACGCCACCGTAAAAGATATGGACAATGCCATCGAAGCCGGTTTTGACGTTCCGGAATTGATCAAGCGCTACACCACAGCCGGAACCGGGCCCGGTCAGTCCGGAATACCCGGCCACAATCTGCCGCTTTATGTAAGACAAAAGACAGCGTCTTCGGACCCAACCCTCAAACCCACAACAATCCGATCCCCACTGGTGCCGACATTTCTTGCCACTTATGCCGGTACCCGCCATGATATGAGCAAACGAACGCCGGTTCATGACATGCAGGTGGCTGACGGGGGGCAGATGGATCGAATAGGAGCCTGGAATCGGGCCAGGTATTTTTCAGACGACAAGCAGTGCAGGGATGAGATTGAAAACGTTCGCAACAATGTGGGCATTCTGGATGCATCGACTTTGGGTAAATTCCGGATTTTCGGCCCGGATGCCTTAAACGCGTTGCAGCGGGTTTACGTGGGGGACATATCCAGGTTGTCTCCGGGTAAAATCAAATATTCCGCTATGTGTAATGAAGATGGATGCATTATCGACGACGGGGTTATCATCAAGCGTGGAGAAAACGACTACTACTTTACCACTTCAACCGGGCGTGCAGGGGATACCGCCGCCTGGATAAGGTATCATACCCGTTACGATCATTGGGATTTTAAAATCGTAAACCTGACCGATGCATTCGGCGTGATCAACCTTGCCGGCCCCAATGCAAGAAGTGTATTGGAAAAGATCACAAATGAAGATGTATCCAACAAAGCGTTTCCGTTTGCCGCATACCGGGAGTTTTCAGTAAACGGAGGTGTTCCGGTGCGCTCCATGAGGCTCGGTTTTGTCGGAGAGCTTTCTTACGAATTGCATGTCCCGGCCTCTTATATGCAGAGCCTTTGGAAGATATTGGATGAGACAGGCAAAGAATATGGAATGAAAAATTTCGGTCTTGAGGCCCAGAACTGTCTTCGCCTGGAAAAATGCCACATTATTATCGGATCGGAATCCGAACAGCGGACAACGCTTCACGATGTGGGACTCGGCTTCCTGTGGAATCGAAGCAAGCCGGGAGCAAAAACCATCGGCGTGCCGGCGCTGATTCAAACCGAGAATCAAAAGGGACGGTTGAAACTTGTAGGATTTAAAATGGAAGATTCTTCCGATATCCCACCCAAAGACGGCAGCATTATTGTCGACGAAAAGATCCGAGGCTATGTGTGCACTGCCCGTTACAGTTTCTCTCTTAAAGAACCCGTCGGACTGGCCCTGGTTGACGATGATTTATCCGATTTAGATACGAAACTTTCCATTTATGAAGATGAATGCAACGGCCGGCTCATCAACGCAGAAGTCACAACAACGCCGTTTTACGACCCAAAGGGAGAGCGGATGAAGATATAAGGGAGGATACTAAGTTGGTTTCAATCAACAGAGTTTCACCGGTCACATTGCCTGCAACACCCGTAAAGACAGAAGAAAGAGACGGATGGACAGTCGTTCTGGAATATGAAGCGGAGGGGTCAGGACCTCATCTTATCGATTTGAGTCACAGGCTCAAATGGGATGTTCAGGGCGTCGATCTTTCCGACAGCATCCCATGGGAAATTAAAATTCCGGAAAAACCCGGCACTTGTGTTTACGATAAAGGAATCCTGATAAACCGCATGAATCTAACCCAGGCATCCGTCTGGCATCTATCCGGTATGCTTCAAACTCCGCCGGAAGGCAATGCATTTACCGAAACGACAGATGCCGTCACATGCCTGGCAATCGCCGGAAAAGGGCTGTTCTTAATAGCAGAGAAGTTGTGCGCCCTCGATCTTCTCGGTCAGAAGATGGTGCCGCCCTATTTAATTCAGGGGCCTTTTGCTCACGTGCCCTGCCAATTGGTGGTAATGAACCGAAACGACGACGGAGGCACCCTCATCTTTACCTGTTCCCGGGGGTATGCAAACGATATGGTTCACGCCATACTCGAAGCAGGTAACACATTCGGAATCCGCCCGGCAGGAGAGAACGCCCTCAGTGGAAACTTGAAACTTGAAACTGGATAAAAACGGATTGAATCGATTTAAAACTGACAGAATAC
>CAYSUA010000287.1:0-7876 GCA_964433795.1 uncultured Desulfobacteraceae bacterium
GATATTTCAAAAATTGTGGAGGTTAAGATGGCTATGCAATCGACATGGTTTTTCATATGGGGCCTGCTTTGGGCCGTGTTTTTCGTCACTGACGGGTTCGATATGGGAATCGGAAGTCTCTATCCGTTTCTCGGTAAAACCGAAACCGACAAGCGAACCATGATCAACGCCATAGGACCGCTCTGGGACGGGAACCAGGTGTGGCTCATTACGGCCGGCGGGGTCACGTTCGCTGCATTCCCCAGAGTCTATGCCGTGATGTTTTCGTCCCTCTACTCGGCCTTGATGTTGATTCTTTTTGCATTGATCATTCGGGGCGTGTCGTTTGAATTTCGCGGTAAAATAGACGATCCGCGCTGGCGTAAAATCTGGGATGTCTGCATCTTTATCGGTAGCGTGGTTCCGGCTGTGCTTTTCGGTGTGGCTTTCGCCAATATTTTTAAAGGCATTCCCATCGATGGAGAGGGCATCTACCACGGAAACCTGTTTACCCTGTTGAACCCTTACGGGCTGCTCGGAGGGATTCTGTTCTTGTTGTTGTTCCTTCAACATGGTGCCATATGGTTGACCATCAAAAGCACGGGCGATCTGCATGAACGTGCGGCCCAAACAGCCAAAACCCTGTGGCCGGTATTGCTGGGAGTCGCCGTGATTTTTCTGGGGGCCAGCATTTTTGCCACGCGCCTTTACGATAATTACCTGGCAAATCCGATACTTTTCCTGGTCATTCTCTTGACGGTGGCAGGACTCTTGGGGGCACGGATGTTCTTGGTCAAAGGCGCGTACTTTAAGGCGTGGTTTTCCTCGGCTCTCACCATCATCGGGGCGACGTTCTATGGTGTCATCGGACTGTTTCCAAACGTGTTTCCGTCAAGCCTTGATCCGAAATACAGTCTGACGGCCTTCAATTCATCTTCAAGCCCGCTCACCTTGAAAATCATGCTGATCGTCGTGATCGTTTTCATTCCCATTGTGCTCGCCTACCAGATATGGGCGTACACGTTGTTTAAAGATAAGGTCGTGGAGGAGGAGTTGACATACTAGATTGATCAGTTCCGAGTTCAGGGTTCACGGTTCAAAGGTTATTACCGATTGATACTCGTAACCTTTTTGTCAAGATCTGTACTGATCAGGGTGGGTCGATCTTTAAGCCAAAATGAAGACAAGAATCATTTGAAAAAACAAGTTAAGTATTTTTAACCCTGAACTCTGAACGCAGAACCACTTAACCTCGATAGATCTATGCATACACGCCGAGCTGCGCCAGCAGATCGTCGATACCCAGGCTGGCGAGTTTGATCCTTAAAAACTCCGAAATGGTCGGTTGGGTGGGTTTTTTCTTGAGGTACATCCGAACTTCCGACGGCATGTGGCCGCCTTTCTTATTATTAGAATCTGTTGATATTCTTAATTCATAATACTCTCCTAAAACCCCAACGCATAGCCGTCTCGACGTGGATCCGCACCGGCCATCATTACTTTATTTTCCGCATCAATGGCAATGCCTTGGCCCCCACCCACTGTGATGGACCAGTCGCCCAGCAGGGTGGGTTCATGCCCAAGACTCATCAATTCGGAACGAACCGATTCATTGATTCGGTCTTCCATTACGACCTCTTTTTTTACCATGACGCGGAGCCGGGGCGCTTCGATTGCCTCCTGAATATTCATGCCGAACGCAATGACGTTTAAAAGCATTTGCGCTGTGGTCTGGAGTATTCCGTAGCTGCCGGGAGTACCGATAGCCAGACATAGCTTATCTTTCTGAAACACTTGGATTGGACTCATGTTGCTCGAACAGCGTTTACCCGGGGCAACAAGGTTACGGTCGCCTGCATCAGGATCTATTTCAAACCATTTGGTGGTATTGTTCAGCAAAAAACCGGTTTTCCCGGCAACCTGACCACTTCCAAATGCATTTCCGAGCGTTTGCGTGATGCTGATGACATTTCCATTACCGTCTGCAGCGCATAGATGTGTTGTTTCTCCAGAACGAAATTCCGAGGGCCGCCCAGGTTGTAGTGAACCAACGGGTATCGAACTTGTCGCCCGTTCTTCAGATACAATTGCCGCTTCTGTTGAACTCAGGTACCCACGCCTGTGGGCCGCATATGCTTGACCGATGATTTCCGATATGGGGATGTCCACAACATCCGGATCACCACAATATGCGATACGATCGGTTACTGCCAGTTTCACGGCTTCGATGAGATGATGTAAATATGGCGTCGAGTTATGCCCCATATCCGCTAAATTATATGATTCAAGAATGTTAAGTGTTTCCAAAATCTGGAAGCCGTTTGAGTTTGGAGCGGTGGTAAAGATGGTGTAATCACGGAATTTGGTGTGTATAGGTTCTTGCCACCGAGGTCGGTAGTTTGCCAGGTCTATTTTTGTGAACAAACCACCTTTTTTAGTGCTGAATTCCGCTATTGTGCGGCCGATTGAGCCGTTATAGAATTCCGTAATGCCCCCCATAGCCAAAGCGGAAAGCGATTCAGCCAGTGCAGGCTGGCGGAGAATTTGCCCCGGCTGGAGTGTTTTTCCTTCGGGTAAGAAAATCGCGGCCGTCTCCGGATACGCTGCCAACAGATCAAAGTTTTCAGCAAAGAAGCGGGCATTCAGAAAGCTGATCGGATAGCCTTCACGCGCCAGGGCTATTGCTGGCGCAAATATCTGCTCTTTGTCCAGCGAACCATATTCTTGATGCAAAGTCAGCCATCCGGCCGGATTACCCGGCACCAAAGCAGCCTTGATCCCGAACTCCCGAGTGTTTTCATTGAATGCTTCCGGAATCGCTCCCTTGGGAGCACAGCCGCTGAAGTTAAGCATTCGAGGCGGATTCCCACTGCTACTTATCAGGGCAAAACCGATACCACCCATACCGGACATATAGGGTTCCACAACATTCAATGCCGCAGCTGCCGCAACTATTGCATCAACAGCGTTGCCACCACGGCGAAATATCTCCATACCCGCCTCAGAAGCCAGATTATGTGCGGTGGCGATAACACCTTTTCTTCCCATAAGAACGGGTCTGTGGGCTTTAAGCGATCCTCCTTCCGGTAAATTTCCCATTTTCGTCTCCTTTGATAAAGTTTCCTATTGATTCGTCCAGGCATGATCGGCAAGCACTTTTTCGTCTAGAATGGCTCCCAAACCTGGGATTGTGGGTATTTGAAGGTAGCCCTTTAGGGGACGGTATCGGTTGTGCTTCTTATGGTACGCCCCATATCTGGAATTTTGTCAAGGCGTTTCTTATACCGGATCGAAACCATTCCAACACCGAAAAGAACACAAGCCGCACCGATCAAAAAAACGACGGCGATCATTTCATCCAGCAATAACCAGGCAATCAGCACCCCGGCCAGTGGTTGGAGGTACATCATGACCGCCGCATGAGTTGCCCGAACGTGGACCAAGGCCCAGAAGAGAACGGCAAACCCTAATGCGGTAGCCAGCAGTCCGGCGTATACCACGCCACCGACGGCAGCCCAGGTAAATTGAACGGAATATCCTGCCAGCCATTCAAAAGCAGCAAAGGGCAAAATGCATAGCGTCCCGACAACTCCGGCCGCTGCAGTAGTCGCCAGGGGGGGATAGCGATACATCAACGTTTTGCCTTTTACGTTATAGTAAGCCCAGGAAAAGCCGGTGATCATGTAAACAGCATTGCCAATTACCCGATCGTAGTCCAGACTGCTGTTTCCGTTTCGAGGCCACACGATGATAAGCACGCCGACGATGGCCACAGCAAAACCGATTTTTTCCCGCACATTCAGGCTTTCCTTCAGCCAGAGCCAGGCCAGAATCGCTATCCAGAGGGGCTGGCAAATCGATAGAAGTGAAATGTCCGAAGCCAAGCTCAGTTTTAATGCGAGTGACTGGGACACTTGGGCTATGCAAAACCCCATCAACCCCAAAACTGCGATCCGATACCGGTCTTTTCCCCTCAACAGGTCCAGCCAACTTTTTCCTGCCAAAGGCAACAAGGCGACCAGGGCCAGTAGAAACCGAAGCAGGGTGAAGGTAAAGGGCGGAATGACTTCCAGCGCCGGCTTTGTAAAAGGAAACTGCGCGCCCCAGACCACATTCATGAAGGCGAGCATCCCAACCGCCATTATGGAAACAGAATTATTGATAAGAACTTGCTTTCAGCGAAAGGATTCATTGCGAAAAATCGATTGTGTTAACGATATGATCAAATCACAAGATCTGGGTTTGCCGAAAAGCCATCGAAACTTACGATTTCATTAATGGACCAGAATCCGGCTGTCAATAGAAATTGAAAATGGAATAATCAACATCACCCGCTGGGTGAGATCCTCTCCCAAATTGAAGACAAGAATCCTCTGATAGTAGTTGGTTAAGTATTTTCAACCCTGAACGCTGAACGCAGAACCGCTGAACCTAAATCGATCTAGGCATACACGCCGAGCTGCGCCAGCAGATCGTCGATACCCAGGCTGGCGAGTTTGATCCTTAAAAACTCCGAAATGGTCGGTTGGGTGGGTTTTTTTTTGAGGTACATGCGAACTTCCGACGGTATGTGGCCGCCTTTTTTATTATTGCAGGGCTTGCAGCACGCAACACAATTATCAAAATCGGATTTCCCCCCGCGTGATTTCGGTATGATGTGGTCAACGGTTAAATTCCTCGATTTTTTACCGCAATACATACAGATGAATCTGTCTCGGGTCAGAACATTTCTTTTGTTGAAGTGCACCCGTGCCCGGTAAATGGCCCTGATAAATTTAATGAGCTTGATAACGGCCGGGACTTTCATTACCAGGCCCTCGGCCCCTCTCACGATTCTTTCCGAATAACTCAGAACTTGCACCTTGTTTTTCACCATCAAACACACGGCTCGTTTCCAGTCAACAATGTTCAGGTAGGTGTAATCCGCATTCAACAAGACACACTGCATAACTTCAACCTGTTTCCAAAAGTTCCGGTTAAGTGGGTGGATTCATTACCTTTATTAAAGAATTGTTTCAAATTTGTTAGTTTAATACTAAGAATTTCCAGAGATTAAAACAAATATATCGCAATAATGCAAATCGTGTGTGATTATGCCTGGTTATTTGCGGAGGATCGTTGGAAATGGTTTATATCGGCCCACTTTCGACATTGGTGATAATTATGCTACTCATAGGCAAGTACCCGTATGATTCCGATGGATGCGCCGGTGCTGTCGGTTGTGCAGGCATCGCTCACCGAAATGACTTTGCCGACATTGTTGTTTTCGATGAAATCGTTGACCTTGCCGTCCAAGGCTTCCATCTCTTTTCTCGCTTCAAAGATCTTTAAAGGACATGTGAATGTCTTTACTTTAACCATAACCTGTTCTCCTTTCTTCAGGTGCTTTTAGAACGGGATATCCGCCTTGTTGGATCAAAGCCTATTCCTGTAAGCAACTTGGGCTTTGTGCAAGAATGCATAATAGAATCTGTATACAGATCAGAACTGCGGGAAGAAAACCGATTAGAAATGGCGCAGCCGCCCGTTAAACGGCTGCGCTCTTCCAACCTTTAGAGCGTAACTGGTTATTATCTCTTGTTACAATGAGACAATCGCAATTGGGGAGTTGTTCAATAAATGCCATTCCCTTTTCGGGATTCATCACAAAAACACTGGTTGACAGGGCATCCGCATCCATTGTGGTTCGGGCCATTACCGAAACAGATGAGGCCAGAAGCGGGCTTAAACCGGAGTGCGGATCGACAATATGATGAAATATTTTTTCTTTATCATAAAAGATTTCATAGTTTCCTGAAGTGGCAACAGCACCATCTCGCATGTGAACAATATCAGGGTAATTGTTCTTTTTGGCGGGATCCTGAATGGCAACGGTCCACGGCAACTTGCCCGGTTTCTCCCCCCGGGTTCGGATGTCGCCGCCGGCATTGATGAGATGATCGTCAATCCCCTGTGCCGTAAGCACTTCCGAAGCCTTATCCACAATATATCCTTTGGCAATACCGTCTAGTGTGATTTCCATGCCGGGTTGCATGAAACGGAGGTTTCCATTGTTCAGTCGGATTTTCTTAGCATCCACTAGCCTCAGTACTTCCCGAAGTTCCTTTTCCGAGGGCAGCCTCTTTTGGTTCCCTCCCATTTTTTCCTGAAACAGATCCACAACCGGCTTTACCGTAATGTCGAAGGTCCCCCGGCTTGTCTCGTGGTAATGGATCGCCCTGGCAATCACCTCGCTCAACTCAGGCGGCATGGCTTTGATATAGCCGTCTGTGTTCAGGCTTGCCACAGCTGCGGACTGATCAAACCGGTTGAACATTTTTTCCAGCCTGTCGATTTCAGCAAACGCCTGTCCCATGGCCTCTTCTGCTTTATCTTTCGAGGAATGGATCAAGGTCATGGAAACGAACGTGCCCATTTTTGGCAAGGTTTTTGATATCTTATGACGATTCCGATCGAACTTGGCCGCTTCGGATTCAGAAACGAAAACACCGGTAGAAGCCGTCCCGACACCCAACATACCGGACAGGACCAGAAAAGATCGACGATTCATCGGTATCAACCGATTCGGAAGGTCTTGAAACTTCATCATTTAATTCCTCCGCTTCAGGAATAAGCCTATTCTAAAAATTATCAAAGTAGCTTATTTAACATGACAATTTGGTGATGGCAACCCATTTGTTCGACCCTGGAGACAAGCCGTCAGGCAGCAAGATCCATGATAAAATCTGCCTCGGCTTTTCCCATGATTAGCTTTATCCGCTCTTTGGGTTGCGGGTTTAACATGCCGCCCAGTTTTATGATGTATTCAATAACGGCATCCCTTTGAAATGCCGAGGTGTCGTATTTATCCATGGCTTTTTTGAAGATTTTGTATCCATCCCCACCGCTGGCCATATAGGAGTTGGTTGCAATGGTATATACCTTTTCAAGATCGATCGGTTTTCCGTTAATGGTAATATTTTCGCACTTTTGGGTGGTATAATTCAGTGTAAAACTCACGCCCTCGGATACCTGTGCAAACGCTCCCTTGCCGTTTGGAATGGTTGAAACGAAGTCAAAAAGCTCGACGACTTGAGATCCCTTCAGTTTTAAGACCATAATGGAATTATCAAAGGGAAGAATTTCGTAAATAAGCTTTTTGGTTATCTTTCCTTCCGGCAAATCCGCCCGGATGCCGCCGCCGTTCTGGATGGCAAAATCGGGCTTCAGATTTTTCGTAAACCAGAGCATGGCATCAGAAACGAGATCGCCCAATTCCGTCTCCTGTTTACGAACATTTTTATTGAAATACGTGCTTTTTGATTCCCCGATGACCTCAGACAGGATAGATTCCACCCGGTCGGCATAAGGCATCAATACGCTCAGCAAAAATGCATCTTCTTTGTATTCTTTTCCGATAAACGGATATTCCTTGGAGCCGTCTGCTTTTTTAATTCTCCGTTTCAGATTGACGGGAACAGATTCCCATGCAAAATCAGACACTTTTCCCTGTTCAATTGTGAGTTTCCCCTTTCCGACCTTAAGACCCCATTGCCAGGCCTGAACAATGGGAGTGCCGTTCACCAAAACAGGTTCCTTAAGATCGGTGTGCGAATGCCCATCGATAATAAGATCGATGCCTTCCACTTGGGCGGCAAGCCTGCGGGACCCTTTGGTGTCGTCCTGCCATAGTCCCATGTGAACCAGGGCGATGATTACATCGACTTTGCCCTTTAATTCGGCAACCATTTTCCTGGCTACCTCCACTTCGTCTTCAAACACCAAGTCCTCAATATACGCTGGGTTTCCTATGATTTCAGTCTCTTTTGTAGTGAGTCCGAAGATGCCGACTTTAAAGCCGTCAAAATCTTTAACCGTGTACGGCTCGGTTAAGTATTCCCCATCTCGGGTCTTAACA
>CAYSUA010000288.1:0-1118 GCA_964433795.1 uncultured Desulfobacteraceae bacterium
ACGAAACCCATCATGCCTCCGGCAATCGGTTTACAAAGAAACTTGCCCCGCAGGGCTTGGATTTAGTCCTTTTCGACCTTCTCAGCGAAAAGGACTAAGAAAAAAACCTTTGCGCACTTTGCGCCTCGAATGAGCGACTTGTCGGGTCGTAGCTCGCAGAGCGAAGCCTGAAGTGAATGGGCGGTGAAATATAATATGAAACGTAAGTGTATTTAAGAAATAGAGTACTAAGGTTTCTGAATAACCGGATAAAAAAATTAAAGACAGGAGAAGAAACATGAATGTAAGCGCGCAGGTGAAATGGACCGATGGATTTCAGTTTGTCGGCCGGGTGGGTAGCGGCCCGGCAATTATCCTGGACAATCCGGAAGGCGGCAGTGGGCCAAGCCCGATGCAGGTTGTTCTCATTGGAATTGCGGGATGCTCCGGTATGGATGTGGTATCCATTCTTAAGAAGAAACGATCCACCTTTAAGGACCTTCAAATCAATATCACCGGTGACCGTAAAGAGGATCACCCCAAAGAATATACCAAAATACAGATGGAGTTTCTGGTCTATGGTCAGGGAGTCAAGCCTTCGGATGTGGAGCGGGCCGTTGAGTTGTCTGTAACAAAGTATTGCAGCGCCGTCGGATCCTTAAAGGCGGAAGTCGATTATTCATATCGCATCCTTGAGGAAAAAGAATAATCTTTTTAATCGCAGGTAAGGGTCTGTGTAAAATCGATGAGCTTCTGACCCATATCGATCTTGAAAAAGCCGTATGGTTTTCCTTTGAATGTTTGGAAGTCGTCTCCGGTCCAACGAAACTTCTTGCCGCTGCTAGATTCCGCGTAAAGATAAACATATTGGTTGTCGGTTTCGGCAACCTGTTTTCTTATGCCAGGGACTATTAAGAACCACCCCCGGGTTCCCCAGGCTTGGGATCTTTCGGGACCGGCCAGATAATATATGGCGACCTTAATGGACCGGTCACACTCATTTTTCACGTAAACCCTGGAAAACCGCTTCTGAGACGCTATCTCGGTCTCCAGGATCTGTCCGATCTGCGACAGAATTTCGTTTGCTGTGGCTTTGTCTTTGGCCCATTGCCCTTTTTTGGTATCAATGCTCACACGGG
>CAYSUA010000288.1:1128-7855 GCA_964433795.1 uncultured Desulfobacteraceae bacterium
AGGTTACCGGCTGGAGCTGAAGGGTTATTTTCATTTCGGGTGTTTCAGCATAAAGAATAGTTTCCTCATTCATGGATATGGATTCGGTCTCTACCAATTCTATTCTCATTTTCTCCAGTGCTAACATAGCCGCATCGATTGTCTGCTTCATATCCCCGACGAAAGTTTGTTTTGCTACATTTCCGGTGGAGTATCGATAAAGTTCACCGGCGCCTGCCATCGTTCCGGGCACCACCATTTGCGCACAACCGGAATGAAGCCAAATAATACCGATCATCCCGATACCGATAATACCTCTTTTCAGTCCAGCCATCGTATTCATCTCGAACCCAACCACGAAGAAAAATGGGCCGGGAATGTGTCCAATTCAGAAATGTGCGATTTTTTCGCTGAGCAAGTTGAGCGCCTTATCAATATCCAATCCAGATGCGAAATCCCGCTGTATTTTAGCGGGAGCCGCACAAAGAACAGGCGGTTTTCGGTGAGGCGTACTTCCACGCCGCAGCCGGAAGCCCGCGGAGAACGCTGCTCAGTGGGAAAATGGCCATTTATGGATGGACACTCGAATCTATTCGGCAACATCACACCACCGCAATAAAAACAGACCGATCACCTTGGCAAACAGAAGAACATCTTCCTTCTGCACCCGCTCGTCGATTCGATGGGCATAGGACACATCACCGGGGCCGTAAACCACCGAGGGCGTGCCGTTAATGGGGAACCATCCGGCATCCGTAATGCCGCCCCTGCCGCCGAACTCCGCTTCGCATCCGGCCACATCTTCAATGGTCTGTCCCAGTTGTCGGACACCCGGATGATGGATGTCCAGGTCTGAAGCCGGAAACGCCCACTGCTGGTCCGGAGGGTTCCACTCGATTTGCGGGGGATGTTTCCTGAGCCATCCATCGAGGTCTGCAGCGCGTTGAATTTGCTCCTCGACTTCCTGTTTCACCTGATCCGGTGCTTCGTCGGGAAGGTATACGATAACCGCGTACATTGAGCATTCATCGGGTAAATATCCGGCATCGTCTCCGCCTTGAATGAGAAACGGGTTGATAAGGGTCTGCCCTGGAGGAATTTCCCGGTATTTCTTAAACACCGACCACTCTCTTTCAAGATCGTTCAAAGCAGGAATAATCCGCAACGCCATCTTCTCGATGGCGTTGGCCCCTTCAAGCCCGCCACCGGCGTGAATAGCCTGGCGTCTGGCATGCAGGTGGAGGGTATAGGGGCTTTTGATCGTAATTTTGACTGTCATGGTGCCCACGGAGGCAACGATCTGTCTGGCCCGAGTCCCTTCACCGACAATAGCGAAATCTGCCGGGTATCGCTCGGCGGCCATTCTGGTTCCGGGCTCTGCCTCCTCCTCCCCGACGACGCTTTGAAAAATCACATCTCCTTTTAAGCCGATACCGGCCTTCTTTAGCGTCTCCAGGACATAGAGATATCCGGCCATGGCGGATTTCATGTCCGATGCCCCCCGCCCGCAAATAAAGCCCTCTTTCTCAATCGGATCAAAGGGATCATGTTCCCACGCTTCACGCTTTTTGGCTTCCACCACATCCACATGACCGTTTAAGATCACCGACCGCCCACCGCCGGCACCGTTAACGATCCCGACAACGTTTGAACGCCCCGGCAGCACTTCGAACACGTCTACTTTGTCGGAAAGCGTCTTTAATTTTTCTGATATCCACTCCTGGGCCGGTGCTTCATTTCCGGGCGGATTTTCGGTGGGAAAACGGATTAACGTCTTGAGGATTTCAAACAGCTGGTCTTGGTTTTTCTCAATGGCATCGAGTACCGATTGTTCAAGCGTCATAATTTCCCTCCGCATCATTCATTTTTCTTTGGTTATCGTATCATGTGCCGCGAATTTGGGTTCATGCAAGGGGATGAGAATATCTGCCATATCGCGAACTTTAACCATGATGTCATACGATTCATAGACATTGACCGGGGTTCCCGGTGGAATCACATCCATTTCCATGGCTTTGATTTCTATGGGCGGATAGAAGTTTTCCATGATCACGCAAAATCCGGTAATCACAGCTTTTCCCTCCGGGGTATCGACGATGACGGATAATCCCCCTTCCGTATGCACCGGGGTGTGGATGACTCGGAGCCCCGGGAGGATATCCGCATCACCGGCAATGGTTTCGATTTGGCCGTTTTCCTCCACATCTTCGATGTAATCTTCAAGGTATCTGAAATCCAGTGGATGCGGATCGTGAATGCGTTCCAGTTCCTTTTCATGGACGTAGAACCTTGCATTGGTGCATTTGTAATCGTTCTCGCAATGATCGTTATGTAAATGAGTGTGGATGACCATATCCACATCCGCCGGCGACAATCCCCATTTGCCGAGGCCGTCTTCGAAGGAGTATATCTTCCCGCCGATGGAATTTTCCCGATCTTCGGATTGTATGGGACTCATTTCCCCTGTATCCACAAGAATCTTCTTCTCCCCTCCTTCCAGATACCAGGCATATATGGGGATGACATAATTTTGACCATAACCATGCTGATAGGTCACCATGCCTTTATCAAAAATCTTGGTTCCCACGACAATGGGATGGATGGTGTATACAGTCATTTAGACCCTCCTGCTCAAATTAATCAGCAAATAATGACACAATGCGCATTGGGGTTCAAGTGACAGAAATCATTCATCATCACCCGCGATGAAAGTTGAAAATCTCATATTATGCTCAAGAGTCCCGCCGAAACAGCGGAACTTCGCAATCTGATTAATAAATGTAGGCGGTAATGCACAAAGCCCAAGTTGCATACAGGCTTTGGAGGTGAGCCGATTCGTGCGCGTGTGACTGTCTGAGTATATTAGTGAGCGTTACACCGAACAGCATGAAGGAGCTGCAATAGACCCTAACTATTTTATTTCCCGAGATGTTTTGTTTATCTCGAAGCCCTGTTCGGTGTTACGCTCTCTTATACACGAGTTTCACACGTCCGCGAAGCGGGTTATCTTCAAAGCCGCAAATGCTTGACTTGAGGTTTTAGAAGTATCTGAAGAGAAACTTATCCACCACATCCGAATATTCAATAAAGTTCACCGTATAATGGGCGAAAACGAGGGCAGGCAAAGATCGTGTTCTTATGTAGAGCAGCATGTATATCCCCCCGATTACCGAGGTGGCAATAACATGGTGAAACCCGAGACTCCAGTGGATAAGTCCGAAGGCAACCGCCGATATCAATACGATGTGAAGTGAACGATCTGTGTAGCGGCGTAAAAAAGAATACAAATACGCTCTAAAAACCAGTTCTTCAACCACACCCGCAACCATCAAACCGGCCGTTAAATCAAACCACCGCCAATTCGCATTGAAGATCTTGGGTATTACCCCCAACGGTTGATATCCGGGAATGCCGTTAAGGATAAAAGATTTATTCTGAAGGATGAGTATTGCTGCCAGGGTTCCTGCAATATAAACAACAATAGAAGAGAGCATGGATTGCGGTCCGATTCCCACTGCCTCAGGAGACACTCTATTTCTTAAAAGCATCCGACATAATAAAATAAAAGGGAATAACCGTACAAAAATGTAGTCGATGAACAACCACCACCGCCAATTTGAGATAAAGATATTGGAAAAATCATTCAGATAAAATGGAGCGAAAATTAGAATTGCCGTGAACATTCCGTACTCAGGCCTCTCATCCACAAGCGCCTTTTCATATACGTCATCGGGCTTAAAAAATCTCCTCCCGATGTGTTTTCCCGGCATGCAAAGGGCCAGTGAAAATCCGCTGCAGGCTCCAAGCATTAATGCCAGGGTGCCGATGGCCAGCACCATGGCCACGGATTCCGGAAAAAACAACTTCAAAAAAGCGGTCGAGAAAGATACCGATACGGCACCCACGCCCAGACCGAAAGCCCAAATAACAGTAAACGGCACGATGTCTTCGCATGGAAAATCATCGAACATCCGCTTTGCTATCCAGGCCGTTGACATGCCGCCCAGGGCTCCGAAAACAGCAAAAGAACTGAATGTAAAAATAGCCATTTTAACCGGGGTTCCGAAGATGGAAAACAGCGGCGTCACCGCTCCGGCAAAACAGACACCCCAAACCAGGGACAGGACCATACTGATTCGTCGATTCCGTTTTTCATTGGTTTTACGAAG
Organism: uncultured Desulfobacteraceae bacterium; assembly: GCA_964433795.1. Classification (GTDB taxonomy): domain Bacteria; phylum Desulfobacterota; class Desulfobacteria; order Desulfobacterales; family SURF-15; genus DUZK01. The sequence goes on from CAYSUA010000288.1 coordinate 5,277, forward strand.
AAGGAAGTAATGCGACATGCTGCCGGCAAAACCGAATACCCCCAGGGACGATTGGGCGGCAAACAATTTCGGGAGGCTCAAAGATTGTGCACACATGGCCCAGGCAATCCCTATCATGGCCGCGACAATCCATCCCAATCCTGCGTTTAGAAAAACATGACGGGTATCGATGATATCTTTTTTCGAAGCCTCATTCTGCATAAGCGGTCCGGCACAAAATAGGGTTGAATAGACAAGCGCTTTCTAGGATATGTATCATGTCGTTAATTATTTTGGAAATGATCTATCGAGGATTTTGGAGGAACGGTTTATGAAGGCCATTGTCTCTCATGGGGTAAAAGATTTTAGACTGAAAGAACGGGCGCTTCCGGAAGTCGGTGAACATGATGTTCTGGTGGAAATCGAATACTGCGGCTTCTGCGGAACGGATGTGCACATGTACCACGGCACCTGGGAACTCAAGATCGGCTGTACACCCGGACACGAGGTATCGGGTGTTGTCCGGGAGATCGGTTCCAAGGTGAAGCGTGTTGCTCCCGGCGATCCGGTTGCCGTGGATCCGGGCATTACCTGCCGGGTCTGCGAATATTGCCGGAGTTCTAAACCCAGTTTGTGTGTCGATCGGATCGGCATGTATCACTACAAAGGAGGAGGATTTGCAGAATATACCTGTGTGCCGGAAAGCCAGGTCTACCGTTTAAAAGACGGCACGCCCCTGGAGTGGGGCGCATTTCTCGAGCCCGCAAGCTGCTGTGTGCATGCTGCGGACCGGGCGGACATCAAACCGGGACAGACGGTTGCCGTATTGGGCGGGGGCGCCATCGGATTGATGCTGATGCAGTTATCCATGTTATCAGGCGCGACGAAAGTCGTGGTTTCAGAACCTCAATCCATGCGGAGACAACTGGCGAGCCAATTGGGAGCTTATGATGTAGTCGATCCGGTCCAACAAAATCCCGTGGAAGAGATAAAGGACATTACAAACGGTGGTGTGGACGTGGTTTTTGAAAGCGCGGGTATTCCGGTTACGGTCTCTCAATGCTTTGAAGTGGTGAAACCCGGAGGAAAAATCATCCTCGTGGGTGTAAATGATCCGGCAACCCGCGTGGAATTCAGCCCCTATCAAGTATTTAGAAATGAATTATCGGTCCTGGGCTCTCTGCTCAGCCATGACACCTATCCCAGGACACTGGAATTAATCTCTATGGAAACGCTTAAGGTTCAGCCGTTGATCAGCCACAGGCTGAACCTGTCAAAATTTCATGATGCGTTAAAAATGCATGAACAACAGAAAGGGATCAAAATCCTAATCACACCCAAATAGGATTATCTTCAAAGCCGCAAATGCTTGACTTGAGGTTTCTGCATAACCGGATAAGATTATAAGAAACAGAGGTTCGCTAAATGACGGGAAGAGAAAAAATCGAAGCGGCATTATCCGAAAACGGTTCATCCGAAGTTCCTGTGGTCATCAGTTACCCGGAATTTTTTGTCCGTGATCACTGGGAGCAGTTGACAGACAAACCCTGGTGGTACGCACAGTCTCCGGATATAGAACATCAAATTCAGTGGCGCGCGGATGTATACGACACCATCCCCATTGATTGGTATGAAATCCCGTTTACATACGACTATTCCGATGAAGATCGCGAAAACATATTTATCGAGCAGGCTGGAGCGGATATCTATAAAACCGACAGGCGGACAGGAAGTAAAGAAAAACTGGTAAAACCGCATTGGTCGGATGTCGTTCACAACCTTACATCAAACCCGGACCTCGCCCCCCACTCGACTTCGGATATCGATGCGGCGATACCACTTCCGCCTGTGAATGAAATCGACAACATCCATTCATATGGGAAAAACGCCCTGTCCTCCCGGCTGTTAGATCGGTTCGGAAAATCGATGCTTCCGATTCTCGAACTCACACCTCCGCTGGCCGATGTTTATTTCACGTGGGGGTATGAAACGGCCATGATACTGATCTCAACCCGACCGGACCTTGTAGCGCATGCCTGCAATCGTTTCCTTAAGCAGGCCATTTATAACCTTCGAAAAGCTTCCCATTTGGGTGCCGGTGGAATCTGGGTGGAAGACTCCTTTACGGACATGATTCGACCGGAAGATTTTCATCAATTCAATGTAACCTATCTGAAGCGGATCATGAATGAAATCCGCGCGCTGGGCATGAACAGCGTTTATTACTATACCGGGAATCCGGACGGTAAGTGGGATCACATCCTGTCTGTCGGCGCCGATGCACTGGCATTTGAAGAAAGCAAAAAAGGGTATTCAGTCGATATCGAGGATGTTGTGAAAAAAACCAACGGCCGCTGTGCAGTTTTCGGCAACCTCGACGCTATTCATATCCTGGCTGCTGCGGATACAGAGCAATTGGAAAAGGAGATCCGGAGACAAATTGCAGCCGGAAGAAATAATAATAGCCGGTTTGTGATGAGTGTGGGAAGCCCGGTTACGCCGGCTACAACGGTTGAACGGTTGAAACAATATATAGATCTCGTGCACAAGTTAGGCGCTTGACTAAAGGAGAAGGCCATTGGAATATGAAACCATAGAAT
>CAYSUA010000289.1:0-7805 GCA_964433795.1 uncultured Desulfobacteraceae bacterium
TCGTCCCGGTCCAAACCGCCGTATGCTACACCTGTAAAATAATTCAAATCCGAACTATCCGGCGCACCTTTCAACATATATTCAAGGATCACCAAAGCGGCTTCATATTTCTTCGGGTTCAGATAACGCTGCACGAATTTCTGGATGACAATAGAATCGGTCAAACTCCTGTAGCCAAGGGGTTTTAATATGGCCTCTGCTTTCCCTGCTTTCCCGTTCTCATGATAATAGAAGCCCAGTTCAAGCGCAGCGTCTGCATTGTCCGGGTTTTTTTCCAGGAGTTCATTGTAGGTCTGAACGACTTTATGATCCATGCCTCTCTTTTTATAAAGCCGGATCAGTTCCGAGCGCGGTTCTTCAAGATCGGGCTGTAACTCAAGGGTCTGTTTAAACGCTTTCTCCGCTTCATCCAATTTACCCTTTTTAGCAAGAATTTTTCCCATAAAAAAGCGCCCCACATATGAACCAGGGAAATTTTCCACCAGATTCTCATATACCCGAAGCGCTTGATCATCTTCTTTATCCTGCATGTATAATCGTCCCAGCAGCAAATAGATATTTTCTTTCTTGGGATCTTTGGCGATCACTTTTTCATAAGCTTGTTTCGCCTCATGAAATTGTTTTATCTCCTGATTGATCCGTCCGTACAGGATATTCGCTTCAATATCCTCCGGATCCTTCTTTAGAAGTTCTTTAACAACCTCCAAAGCCTCTTGATTCTTTTTTTGCTGAAAGTAGATCAGGCATAATTCTATTTTCAGATAGGAGGAATCCGGATCTTTTTGCAACGCTTGGTGAATATGACCAGCGGCGGTATCCAGATTGCCCTTTTTTCTTGCCAGCTGTGCTTCAATGAAATGATAATAGGCGCTCTCAAAGTCGCTGAACTGCGCAGGTTGGGGCTGAGCCTGAACGCCCTTTACTTTGCTCTGATCAGTAATGCAGCCCAGAACTAGAAAAATGCCCATCGCCGCGATGGTTTGGATAAAAACGAATTTCTTCATTTAAGATATTTCCTGTATGGAAACGGCACGAACGTGTCGCTGGTTTGAAATATGGAATTTAATCCGGAACACCACCGTTGGTGTAAGCTCGAAAATCCGGAATTTCTCGTTTGAAAAATTCCCTCATTTTTTTGATCACGTTTTTTTCTATCTGTCTAACCCGTTCACGTGAGATATCGTACCGATCACCGATTTCCTGTAAAGTTACCGGACTATCTGAAAAAATCCGCAAATCGAATATTTCCAGTTCTCTCTTTGTCATTTTTTTTCTAAATTCAGCGATTTTATTGTGGAGTAACGCCTCCATTTCTTTCTTAGCAACCTGATCTTCAGCAGATTCAGCTTCTGTGCTTAAGAATTCGATCCTCTCGGTATCTGAATCGTCTTTCAAGGGGGCATCCAAAGAGACATCCCATCCATCCAACCGTTGATCCATATCGACGATTTCTTGTTCCGAAACCCCCAATCGCTCCGAGAGCAATTTCGGCTTTGGATCGAAACCCTGATCAATCAGCTTCTGTTTCTCCTTTTTTAGTTTAAAGAATAGCTTTCGTTGTCCCTGGGTGGTTCCGATTTTTACCAAACGCCAATTATCCATAATAAACTTCAGGATATAAGCCTTGATCCAGAAGGATGCATAGTAAGAAAATTTGACATTCTTATACGGATCGAATTTGACAACCGCCTGCATCAAACCGATGTTTCCCTCCTGTATAAGATCCAGAAGGTTCTGCATCCAAACTCTTTGGAATTCCAGGGCAATCTTGACTACGAGTCTCAAATTGGCGGTCACCAAGGTATAAGCGGCTTCTTTATCTCCGTGTTCACGAACCCTTTTTGACAGTTTAATCTCCTCTTCTCGGGTCAACAGTTTATGTCTGCTGATTTCTGACAGGTAACGCTGCAGCGGATCAAATTTGACCAGCGCTGTATCTGAGGATCGGGCTTTATTTGCGGCCGGGGCTGCTTTCTTTTCCGCCTTTGCTTTCTTGTTGTCGGCCGCTGTCCGAACTGTCTTTTTTTTTGTTGTTTTTTTCATATTTGCAAATTGGGCGCCTGCGGAAACGTCACGATTGCGTAATGCGTTTCCTATGGACATTCAGTCGGTCATATGTTAGACGAATTACATCTTTAAATCTGCGCCTGTAGCTCAGTTGGATAGAGCAACGGACTTCTAATCCGTAGGTCGGGAGTTCGAATCTCTCCAGGCGTACCAGAAAACAAAGGGGATTGGGTTAAGACTCAAGCCCCTTTTTGTTTTTTATTTGAAAAAAGCCCTTTGAACGTTGACAAGTTATGCCTTTCGGGCTTTATGTCAACCTTTAAACAAAATCTCTTTTGCCCGGTTATTTTAACAAAATTCTTCATGAAGTCAAGCAACTATGTGACATTGAGCGGCAGAGGAATAATAGGAAACAAAAGGGATTCGTCTCAAGGAAGGAAAATGAAACCAAATGGAAAAGTTTTTCGGATCTCTTTGCTTGTATTGGCCTTTATCTTTCCGATTATCCCTGATACTGAATGCTTGGGTGGAATGATGATTTACCCTTATAGACACAAAGGGAGGCCATTATGTATGGAAAGTTTCGTGAAGAGTTAAAACAGAAACTTGCGGAAATCATTGAATCCGGTCTGTATAAGTCCGAACGTCATATTACATCTGTCCAACAGGCCCGTATCAGTGTCGGCGAAAAAAGGGTGCTCAACATGTGCGCCAACAATTATCTCGGCCTGGCAGATAACAAAGAGATCATTGAAGCGGTTAAAAAAGGTCTAGATGCACGGGGATTCGGAATGGCATCCGTGCGCTTTATCTGCGGCACCCAGGACATCCATCATGAGTTGGAAAAAAGAATCAGCGATTTCTTCGGGACCGATGACACTATTCTATACTCCTCCTGTTTTGATGCCAATGCTGGTCTTTTTGAAACATTACTTGGTGAAAGAGATGCCATTATCTCGGATGCGTTAAATCATGCGTCAATCATCGATGGTATTCGATTGTGTAAGGCGGTCCGCTATCGTTATGAGCATGCCAACATGGCATCATTGGACCAGTGTCTGAAAAATGCGGCCGGGGAAAAAACCCGGATGATCGCAACCGATGGTGTCTTCAGTATGGACGGGGATTATGCCAAACTGGATCAAATCTGTGATCTGGCAGAAAAATACGACGCTCTGGTCATGGTGGATGACAGCCATGCCACCGGTTTTGTGGGTCCCGCGGGGCGAGGCACTGCAGAACTTTATGGCGTCCAGGATCGGGTCGATGTGATCACCTCAACCCTCGGTAAAGCCTTGGGCGGCGCCTCCGGCGGTTTTACCACCGGACGCAAGAATATCATAGAAATACTCAGACAACGGTCCCGGCCGTACCTGTTTTCAAATTCGGTGGCGCCCCCGATAGTATCGGCAGCGCTTAAAACAATTGATCTTCTTGAAAGCTCCGGGGGTTCCAAAGCGGTGCTGGAAAAAAATACAAAATATTTCCGAGACGAGATTTCCAAGGCGGGCTTCACCATTAAACCCGGCTCTCATCCCATTGTTCCCATCATGCTGGGAGATGCCAAGCTGGCACAGGAGATGGCAGCTAAACTGCTGGATGAAGGAGTTTATGCGGTGGGTTTCTTTTATCCGGTGGTCCCCAAGGGCGTGGCACGCATACGTGTTCAGATCTCTGCTGCCCATTCAAGAGAAGATCTGGATTTTGCGCTAGAGAAATTTATCAAAGTCGGCCGAGAGCTAAATATTATAACATCATAGTTTAATCTCTTTGAGCGTTTCGAATTTCGAATTTCAGACTTCGCTTTTCCGGTTTAACATAGTTGGAAATAAAACACCCACGGCAATTGACATGAAAGGGCTGTTACGATGAAGATGAAGGCGCTTGTCAAATCAAAACCGGAGCCCGGTATCTGGCTGGAAGATGTTCCGGTGCCGGAAATCGGAATCAATGATGTCCTGATCAAGATTCACAAGACCTCTATCTGCGGCACCGACGTTCATATATACAACTGGGATATCTGGGCCCAAAAAACGATACCGGTCCCTATGCATGTCGGGCACGAATTTGTCGGCACTGTTGCTGAAATCGGTGACAACGTCCATGACTTTAAACCCGGTAACATTGTCTCCGGCGAAGGGCATCTGGTCTGCGGACGCTGCCGCAATTGTCTGGCAGGTCGCCGCCACCTGTGTATGAAAACCAGCGGGGTGGGCGTTAACCGGCCCGGGGCCTTTGCCGAATATTTAAGCATTCTGGTGACCAACGTTTGGTACTGCGATCCGAATATTCCCATGGAAATTCTGTCCTGCTTCGATCCGCTGGGAAACGCCACGCACACCGCACTTTCCTTTGATGTGCTGGGAGAAGACGTCTTGATCACCGGCGCCGGTCCCACTGGTTGTATGGCCAGCGCCATTGCGCGGCATGCCGGTGCGCGTCATGTGGTCGTGACCGATGTTAATCCCTATCGGTTGAAACTGGCAAGAAAAATGGGGGCCACCCTGGCCCTGGACGTACGTCGGGAGAAGATCGAAGACGCGCAGAAAAAACTCGGTATGAAAGAGGGGTTTGACGTAGGCATGGAAATGTCCGGAAATCCCGATGCCCTGCGCTCGATGCTGCCCAACATGTGTCACGGCGCCAAGATAGCGCTTTTAGGAATCCTTCCACCGGATACCGCCATTGACTGGGATTATATTGTTTTCAATGGTTTGACCGTCAAAGGAATCTACGGTCGTGAAATGTACGAAACCTGGTACAAAATGACGGTGATGATCCAGTCCGGACTGGATATCAATCCGCTTATTACCCATCGCTTCCACTATACCGAGTATGAAAAAGCATTTAAGTTCATGCGTTCGGGCAAGGCCGGCAAAGTCATTTTAAACTGGATAGAGGATTAAGTTCAGAATTTATTCAAGTTTTTTCCTAAAATATTCAATTTTCAATAGAAAATCTTCAATAATTTCATATCCAGATCGCTCCGGACTCTGCTCCGGTTACCATGTTTCGATAGGCGGCAAGCATTCCGGGAGCCGGATGATCCGGGCGGTTATACCCTGATTGTCGGCGCTTTTGAAGCTCTTCATCCGACACAAGCAGCTCTAATCGGTTTTCGGGAATTTTGATTTCGATCAAATCCCCGTCCTGAATAAACGCTATGGGTCCCCCCTCCCAGGCTTCCGGACATACATGGCCGACACAGGGGCCGCGGGTAGCACCGGAAAAACGTCCATCAGTGACCATGGCCACCGACGTATGCAATCCCATTCCCACCAACATGGCAGCCGGGATTGACATTTCCCGCATACCGGGTCCACCTTTGGGTCCTTCGTAACGAACCACTAAAACCGATCCCGGGTTGACCGCTTTTTCCATGAGAAATAGGCGCACATCTTCTTCAGAATCAAATACCACCGCAGGTCCTGTGTGGACGAGCATACTCGGTTCAACACCGCTCTTTTTCACCACTGCGCCCTGAGGTGAAAGATTTCCGTAAAGAATAGAGAAACATCCATCCGTTGACAAAGGATCCGAGATCCGACGAATAATCTTTCCATCCGCATCTGAGGCGGACTGGAGCACCTCCCCCAGTCGACCGCCCATGGCCAATGGCACATCCATGTCAAGATGATCCTGAATCGTTTTTAACAGCACCGGAACCCCGCCGACTTTATGAAAATCATTGAGGTTGAATTCGGACGATGGTTTATATTTACCCACCAACGGGACAGACGTCTGGATTCGATCAAATCCTTTCAAATCTAAATCCGCTTTCATCAGGGATGCACATGCCATCAGGTGAAGTACGGCATTTGTTGAGCCGCCAGAGGCGGAGATATATTTGATACCGTTTTCCAGGTTTTTTTGATTAAAAAAATCACTGAAGACACTTTTTTCCTGAACCAGTGCTACGATTCGTTCCCCAACGTCACGGGCCTGGCGGATCTTTGCCGCATCAAATGCCAGCATGGTAGCAGAGCCGAAAGGGGCCAGACCGGTAGCTTCCAAAAAGGATCCCATGGTGTTAGCGGTTCCCATCATGGAACAGGTCCCTGGCGAGGCGCAAAACCGCTCGGACCAATCCAAAAATGTTTCATGATCGATTTCTTCACTCCGTCGTTTTCCAATGGCTTCTTTAAGGTCGCTGGTGACGACGTCGCGATGTTCCATTCGGCAGGGCAGCATGGCGCCAGCCGTAATAAACAGGGTCGGCAAGTTCAAACGAATGGCCGCCATGAGCATTCCGGGCAGAATCTTGTCGCATGACCCAAGCATCACCAAACCTTGAAAACCGTGGGCCTTCACCATGGCCTCGATGGAGGCGGCAATAAGATCTCGCTGAGGCAGAACATAATGCATGCCCGATCCCTGGGCCATTCCATCACAGGGCGCGGGAACGCCGAATTCACCGGGACAGCCGCCTGCGGCCCAAACCCCCTCTTTGACCCAACCTCCCAGTTCTTTGAGCGGTTGATGCCCGGGATTCACATCGGTCCAGGAGTTTACCACCGCAATTTGGGGTTTATCCAGGTCTTTTCCCCGAAAACCAACGGAATGCATCAGACCTCTATAATAGATCTCGGTTATCTCTTTTTCACGGCCCCGGTGTTCGCTCATGATCCTTTCCCTTTTTTTCGAAACTCAACGCCTAAAATCTTTTCAAACACTTTAATCAATGACCCCTTGCTTTCATCTCCGAATCCGCTCGCCAGAGCCATTTGAAAGGTATTGGTGGTTGCCTGAACCACCGGCAGCGGAATCTTTTCCCGGGCTGATATTTCGGCAGCACTGATCATGTCTTTATAGGCATGCTTTATCGGATAGCCATCATCGAACCGGTTTTCCAAGGCAAGCGGCACAAAAAACTCTGCGGCAAAACTTCTTCCGGTTCCGGTGGTAACCACTTGCGTCACTTTCTCCGGATCGAGCCCCAGCTTGGCAGCCATGGGCAACACTTCCGCCACACCCGCGCAGCTGATGTTGAAGAGCAGTTGGTTGATCAATTTGGTCAACTGCCCGCTGCCAACACCCCCCATGTGGATAATCTTGTTTCCGATGATATCCAGGGTCGGTTTCAAAGCCTCAAACACCGCCGCCTCTCCACCGAACATAATGGTGAGTGTCCCTGCTTTGGCCCTTTCGCCCATACCCGAAACCGGGGCATCTGCAAAGACAATCCCCTTTTCTTTTAATTTTCTGCTGATCTCCAAGGTCGGCAGGTAGCTGATGGTACTCAGATCAATTACCACCAGACCGGATTTTCCGCTTTTCATGATGCCGTTGGGGCCTAAAACCACCGCTTCCACAATTTCCGTATTCGGTAAACTCAAAAATAACCAATCCACTTTACCGGCCATTTCGGAAGGGGTGTCGGCTGTCTCAGCACCCTGGTCGGCAAGAAATTTAACCGCTTCCGGGATGACATCTGAAACCATGACTTCATAACCTGCTTTAAGAAGATTGAGGGACATCCATTTTCCCATCTCTCCCAAACCGATGAATCCTATTTTCTTTTCCATTGGACCTCCGTATGTGTTGTTGCTTGAATGAATTGAATAGAACTGATTGATAGTTGATAAGAATTCCCTTTGTCAATCCATCTCTTGATAAAATCCAAATCAGATCGATCAATCGCTCAAGTTGAACAGGACGCAGATTTTCGCTGATTAATGCAGATAGTAATCTTTTGCGGTTATGCACTAAGCCCATAAGGCGCGTGCAGGAATAGGCTTTGGAAGTGAGCCGATTCGTGCGCGTGTGACTGTCTGAGTGCATTAGTGAGCGTTACACCG